>JBCCUH010000389.1:0-1505 GCA_039197405.1 Pseudomonadota bacterium | reverse complement strand
CGCGCCCGTCCACGTCGATAAGCGCGACGGCGCTGACCAGAACCACTTTCACGAGCGGTAATCCGCGTTGATTGAAATGTAGCCATGCGTCAAATCGCAGGTCCAAACTGTCGCAGCGCCGTCACCCAGCCCAAGATCGACACGGATGACCAGCTCGTCCTGCTTCATATGCGCGGCGCCATCTTCCTCGCGATAGTCCGGGCTGACCCAGCCCTTTTCCGCAACCAGTACATCACCGAACCAAATGCTCAGCGCGTCGCGATCCGCGGCTGCACCGGATTTCCCGATTGCCATGACAATGCGGCCCCAGTTGGGATCTTCACCGGCAACAGCAGTTTTGACCAAGGGAGAGTTGGCAATCGACAAGGCATGCGTTTTCGCGTCGTCATCGTTTTGTGCAGACGTCACTTGTATTTCGACCAGCTTCGTTGCGCCCTCGCCATCGCGAACGACCTGCAGCGCCAGATTCTTCATCACGTCATGCAGGGCGGTTTCGAAGGCAGCGTTCCCGGTAACATCAACGTCGGACGCGCCGGTTGCGCCGACAAGCAGTGTGTCGGATGTGGATGTGTCACTGTCGACCGTGATGCAGTTAAAGGTCCGCGCGTTCAGCTTCGACACCATGGCTTGCAGATCGCTGCGGCTGATCTGTGCATCCGTGAAGATGTAGACAAGCATGGTCGCCATATCAGGCGCGATCATGCCGGAGCCTTTGGCGATCCCTGCGATCGAAACGGTCTGCCCCGCAACGTCGATCTGCGCCCCGGCCCCTTTGGCGAAAGTGTCCGTGGTGCGGATTGCGTCCGCTGCGGCCTGAATGGCGCGTTCATCCAGAGTATCGGCAAGTTCGGCGATTTTCGCCGTGATCCGCTCATGCGGAAGCGGCTCGCCGATCACGCCGGTGGAGGATGAAAAGATGCGGCTTTCCGCAAGGCCAGTCGCTTCGGCAACAGCAGATGTCACTGCACGGGTCGAACTGATGCCGTTGCGCCCTGTGAAAGCATTCGCATTGCCCGAATTGACGATGATCGCAGCGCCGGACGGATCATCGAGCCCGATCTTGTCCTGACAATCCAGCACCGGCGCAGAGCGGGTCGCTGACCGCGTGAACACACCTGCGACTACGCTGCCCGCCGCCAGTTTTGCAAGCATGACATCAGTTCGGCCCGAGTATTTCACACCCGCAGACGCGGTGCTGAAGGAAACGCCTTTGATCACTGGCAGATCGGGAAAGCTATCTGGCGCAAGCGGGGCGCGAGGCAGGGACCCGGCCATTTACTGCTCCAACAGTGAGATGTCTTTGAGCAATGCAGGGTCTATCGCGCCCTCTTCCTTGCGGCTGACATCGGCTTTGGCTGTCTCGGCTTCGATGTAAGCTTCAATCGTTTTCTGGCTGAGCGTTTGTTCCAGTTCGCCACGCACGCTGTCGAACTCTGGGGCATCAATCGTGCGCGTGTCGTTCAGCCTGATCACATGCCATCCAAACTGCGTTTGTACCGGATCGG
>JBCCUH010000388.1:0-1526 GCA_039197405.1 Pseudomonadota bacterium | reverse complement strand
GTCTGCGAGCCCACGGATGTCGCGGTGAACAAACGCCATCTTGATATGCTGCTGGCCCATATGACGCTCAGCGACAAACCTTTCATGGGTTCCGTGACCGAGCCATCCCGCGCGCAGGATAGCGTCGAGATGTGCGAGATTCTTTTCGGCAAGGAATTCGTGCAGGAAAACACCGTGATGACCTCGCTGATCAACATCAACTCGCCGATGACATTCGACGATGTGATGATGGGCGCGCTGGAAGTTTACGCCCAGAACAATCAGGCCTGCATCATCTCGCCCTTTATTGTCGGTGGCGCGATGGCGCCGGTGTCTGTGGCGGGAACGCTAACGCAGGTGATGGCCGAGCTTTTGGCCGGTATCGCTTACAGCCAGCTGATCAAACCCGGTGCCCCGGTCATTGCCGGCGCGTTCGTGTCATCGATTGACATGAACTCTGGTGCGCCCACTTTTGGCACCCCCGAAGCCAGCCAAATCCTTTATGGAGCCGGGCAGCTGGTGCGCCGTCTTGGTCTGCCGTTCCGGTCCGGTGGCAGCCTGTGCGGATCAAAACTTCCGGACGCGCAGGCCGCATATGAAACTGCGCACACGCACAATGCGGCACTGCTGGGCGGTGTGAATTTCATGCTCCACTCATGTGGTTGGCTGGAAGGCGGGCTTGTCAGCTCGTTCGAGAAATTCGTGCTGGACGCAGATCAGCTCGGCGTCTTGCATCACATGGCGCGCGGCGTCGAAGTTGATGAGAACGCCCAAGCAATGGACGCGATCCGCGAAGTGGGGCCGGGGGGGCATTATCTGGGCTGCGCTCATACGCAGGCTAATTTCAAGACCGCCTTCTGGCGCACCAATGTGCTGGATTACAAACCGTTTGAAACCTGGGCCGACGAAGGCGCCCGCGACAGCCAATCGCTGGCCGCCGCCAAGGTTTCGCAGATGCTGGCTGATTACCAGAAACCGGCGATCGACCCTGCGATCGAGGCAGCCTTGCGCGCCTATGTCGAGGAAAAGAAAGCCTCGATGCCAGACGCTTTCGTCTGATCACAGGTTGATTTAACCACCGCTTGCAAAGGCCGGTCCGCACGTCACAGTGCAGATCGGCCTTTTGGTATCAGCACCGTTGCGCGCGCCAGCAGATCCGCTTCCGCCATCAGCGCGGTCAACACATCGATATGCCGGATCGCACTGTATGAGGCATCTTGCGCACAGCGCTGCTGATCAATCTCCGCTTCCATCTCGGCAAGCTTGAGCGCGGCACTGACGCCGCTCAGCTGCGCCATTGGCCCCAGCAGGCGCGGCAGATGACGGGTTCTGTTGTAATGTGCTTTTGCGTGCCGCGCAGCGCGTACCAGCAATTTGGGCCGTAAAAGTTCGGCCAGTTTTCGATGAATATCTGCCATTCCGGGTCGCCTCCTTTTTGAGATTCGCCCCAGAGTGATGCCGCGGACGCATGCGTTGCGTGACAGCGCGATACAGCGCGCGCCGCATTCAGAACTGTTTATCTTTTAGCAACAATGATGAACGACACG
>JBCCUH010000387.1:0-1536 GCA_039197405.1 Pseudomonadota bacterium | reverse complement strand
ATCGGCTTGACCCGGACCGTCTCCGGGCACAGTTATTTTTTGCACGACGGGCGTGCAAGATCGCTGTTGGAAGCCATCCTGTGGCATGGCGGCGAGGCGGAGGCGCAACAGCAAAGCGTCGTGCGAATGCCTGCTGCCGACCGTGCCGCGCTGATCCGTTTTCTGGAGAGTTTATGATGAAGCTCAAGATCATGGCCGCTGCACTTGCCGTTGTCGCGGCACCTGCTTTCAGCGATGTTGAACGCGTGCTGAACGAGCACATCCTGCCGGGTTACGCGGCACTTGCTGCGCGCACGGGCGCGTTGGCGCAGGCGGCGCAGGCTGATTGCGCACCAGACTCGGTCGCCCCGGCCTTTCATTCTGCTTATGACGCGTGGATTTCAATTTCGCACATTCAGTTCGGCCCGGTGGAAGATCTGGGCATAACGCTGAAGATGGCCTACTGGCCTGACCCCAAGAACCGCACCGGCAAGGCGCTGAACCGGCTGCGCTCGGCGCGTGATCCGGTGGTAAATGATCCGGCAGCTTTTAAAGAGGTGTCCGTTGCGGCCCAAGGATTTACCGTGCTGGAACGGATCTTGTTCGCGCCGCGAAAATTCGCCGGTTACGATTGCGCCCTGACGCGCGCCGTGACCGGGGAGCTGGCCAGGAATGCGGCGGCCCTGGACGCGGCCTGGCCCGAATTTGCCGCGTTGATGCAGGCCGCTGGCGCGGAAGGAAACACCCGGTTTCAATCGCAGGCAGAGGTGCAGCGGGCGCTCTTTACCGCTCTGTCGACCGGGTTGGAGTTCCTGCATGATCAGCGTCTGGGCCGCCCGCTGGGAACCTTCGATAAACCGCGTCCCAACCGTGCCGAGGCCCGCAAGTCAGAGCGCGCGCTGCGCCATATTGCCCTGTCGCTGGCGGCGCTGGAAGATCTGGCGCTTCGCCTGCATGATGGCGATCTGACCCGGACCAAGGCAAGCTTTGCCGAAGCCAAAGAGCGCGCGGCGGCAATTGACGATCCGGCTTTGGCCGGGGTTGCCGAGCCGATCAAACGCATTCGCATCGAAGCATTGCAGCGCGCGGTGCAGGACATTCGGGGTGCGGTCAGCGCGGAGATCGGGCAACCGCTGGGCATTTCAGCCGGATTTAACGCGCTGGACGGAGACTGATCATGACGACGCGGCGCAATGTTCTGGCCGGGCTGGCCACGACAGGCCTGATGCCTGCCTTTGGCTGGGCGTCGGTCGGAAGCCCGGTGGCGATCAGCGCCGCGCGCCTGCCCGGAGGCGCCGATGCGCTGGTGGGTCTGACGGACGGTGGCGCGTTGGCGTTCACGCTGGCTCTGCCCTCGCGCGGGCATGCGGCGGCGACCCATCCGTTGCAGGCGGAAGTGGTGGCCTTCGCGCGCAGGCCGGGGACATTCGCCAAGGTCATTGAATGCACCAGCGGTCGGGTCGTGCAGACGCTGGCAGCGCGGGAGGGTCGGCATTTTTATGGTCATGGCGCCTTCTCAAAAGACGGCCAGTTGCTGTTCACGACCGAGAACCATAT
>JBCCUH010000386.1:0-1553 GCA_039197405.1 Pseudomonadota bacterium | reverse complement strand
TCGGGCGCCAGATCAAAGATGCGCCTGACATCGGCCTCTTGCAGATCGCCGATATTCCGGGCGCGCGCGTTCGCGATCTCGCCCGTCAAGGCTGTCAGATCATGCACCGGTGCTTTGCGCGCAAGATCATGAATAAGCGCGGCACCTGCGCCCAGTGCCATCTCTTCGATAATTTCGTCACGCAGCAAAGCGGCGGCGCGATCTTCGATTTCGGTGAATTGCGGCGAGACGCCGGCTTCCAGAGGAAAGCGCCGTAGGATTGACGAACAAAAAGAGTGGATCGTCTGGATTTTCAACCCGCCAGGCGCCTCTATCGCAGCGGCAAACAATGTGCGGGCGCGGCGCAGATCCTGATCCTCCATCGTGCCGCTTTCGCCCAGCTCGTTCAACGCGTGACGCAACTCGTCATTGTCCAGCATCGCCCAGGCGCCCAGACGCTGAAACAGGCGGTTCTGCATCTCGGATGCGGCGGCTTTGGTATAGGTCAGACACAAAATGCGCTCTGGTGGCACCTGCGCCAGCAACAGGCGCGCAACGCGGTCCGTCAGCACGCGGGTTTTGCCTGACCCGGCATTCGCCGACAGCCAGGTGGATGCCATGGGGCGCGCGGCACGTACCTGAGCCTCTGTCGCGTCGGGGCGGTGCGTCATAATCCCACCTTTCCGGCTTTGGGCTGGGTGGTTTCATCCCATTCACCGAACCGCGACAGGTGATCAAAATACCCAACATCGTCACGCTTTTCCATCGCTCGCCGAGCCGTAAACCCCTTATTAGGGTCTAGATACTGGCCAATCAGCGCGACAAGGTCCGCCCAGGCCGCCATGGGCGGTTTGTCTTCCAATGGCGCCGGAACATTGCGCAGCTTGCTGCCAACCCCAAGATAGACCGCTTCTTCCACATGGCGTGGCAACAGCGGCTTGAAGGCGCCTTTCAAAGCCATCGCAGACAGCAGCAAAAGCTGCATGTCGAAATTGAACTGCTGCTGCGCTGTCGGGATCGCGCCGGTTTTGTAATCGTAAAGATAGGCGCCGCCCCTGTCGTCCATATCGATGCGATCCGCCTGCGCTTTGATCGTGAAGCCGATATCTGGGATGGTGACTGCGCCGCTTTGCTCGAACATCGCGGGTCTTGCTTTTGCTTGCCGGGCGTTTTCCTGCTCAAGAAACGCCTCGGCAATGCGTTCGATCCGTGCCGCCCACAGCAATCGTGCCGATGGCCAGTCCACGTCCTTGCGCAGCACCTCACGCGCAATGCCGAGTAACCTGTCGGCGGTCAAATCGTCCTTTGCGTCGCGAATGAACCTTTCGAAAATAGTGTGGATCGCGATGCCCCTCAGTCTTGCATCCGGCGATTTGGCAAGGCTTTCCAGCGGCCTCAATCCCAGAACATGCTGCGCGTAAATGGCATAAGGATCGCGCACCAGGGTTTTGATCGAGGTGAGCGCCAGAGTGTCTGGCCGCGCCTGAACCGGCGGCGCAGGTGACGGGCGAGGCGCGGGATCGGTTTTGCCGAAGTGGGGAGCATTGTAGGGAATATACAGGAAGAAGGGTTTC
>JBCCUH010000385.1:0-1583 GCA_039197405.1 Pseudomonadota bacterium | reverse complement strand
GTTCACCGTATCTTCGGAATTCAGCAGTTCGACCAGCCGTTCCGTGGCCCCCGCGGCCCGCTGCAACTCGCCCCAAATCTCGGACAACGCCGCCGCCCCGCCCGCAACAATGATCGCGTATATGACGAACTGCACCAGTTCGCCGACCGTCATGACATCGGCCCGCACATCGCGGGCCCCGATCCACAGAACGCCAACGATCCCCGAGAAAATCAGCATGATCACGATGACGGTCATCAGCGATCGCATCAGGATCCGCCGGTTCGTCGCGGAGAAAGAACGCTCGGTGATATCGGCAAAGGTGCCGCGGCTCGCAGTCTCATGGGTGAAGGCCTGAACTGTCTGCACCGACAGTAGCGCCTCTGACGCGTTGCCTGACGACGCGGCAATCAGGTCTTGTGTCTGCGCGCTGAGCTTCCGCAACCGCCGCCCCAGAACGATGATCGGGACAATCACAACCGGAACGATAAGCAGCACCAGTGCAGCAAGTTTGGGCGCAGAATAGAACAGCATGATCAGTCCGCCGATCAGCATCAGCATATTGCGCAGCGCAACCGAGATCGACGATCCGATCACGCCCAGGAGCAGCGTTGTATCGGTGGTGATCCGGCTCAGCACTTCGCCCGTCATGATCTTTTCATAAAAGGCGGGGCTCATCCCGATCATGCGGTCGAATACGGCGCGCCGGATATCTGCAACCACGCGTTCGCCCAGCCGAGTGACCAGATAAAATCGCAGGCCCGATCCAACCGCCATCAACCCCGCAATGCCCAGAGCGGCCAGAAAGTAGCCATCCAGTAGCTCGGCCGCCGAGGTTTCAAACCCATCGACCACGCGCCGCACGGCAAGCGGCAGAACCAAGGAGATAGCCGCGGTTGTGACCAGAGCGACAAGGGCCGCAACAAGCGTCACTCCATAGGGCAGGACAAATGGCACCAAAGAACGCAAAGCCCCCAAACGCTTTGACTTTTCCCGGTCATCCCCGCGTTGAACGATGGGCTCTGCCATATGCCGCGCCTCCCTCTGACACAGATAGCCGCGACCTATGACCGGAGCAAGCGCAGGCCAGGCGCGCGCGATGCCGCAGGCGCAGACAGGTTTTCCGGTGGAGCGGCCTTGGAGCGGGCGGCGGGAATCGAACCCGCTTCATCAGCTTGGAAGGCTGAGGTAATAGCCAGTATACGACGCCCGCGCTGCGGGAGTTGGGTTATGTAAGCGGCTTTGCAGGGTCAAGCGCTAAATTGGCGATGCCTGCTTGGCCGGGATCAACACCTGTGTGGCGTTTCGGATCACGCCGCGAGGCAAGGCGACCATGTCACCCGAACCTACCAAGAATTGTAGGACAGGAATTTCCCCGACATTTCCACCTTCACTCGATCGCCCTTTTCGTGGGGGACCTTGATGATCTGCATGTCGAAATCGATGGCGGACATGATGCCGGTGCCGAACTTCTCTTCGATGAGCGCTTTGATCGTGGGGCCGTAGACACCGACGATTTCGTAAAGCCGGTAGATGCATGGGTCGGTGGGCACCGTCTGCTCCCAGACCTTGGTGGGCGGCTCTTCAAGGACGCTTACAGCCTC
>JBCCUH010000384.1:0-1592 GCA_039197405.1 Pseudomonadota bacterium | reverse complement strand
TGAACGGCGGGCACAACTCGGCGGCACCTATGCCTGCGCCTGCGGAAAGCTATTTCTACAGCGAAGCTTACGGCGAATACATCTCGGGCCATTACACCGATCCGGTGTGGAACACGGTGCGGATGAACAACATCGTTCAGCACTTTGTCACCGCCTGGATGGATTTGCATCTGAAAGGCGAGGCCGAGAAAGCCGCCTATCTGGACCTTGTTGAGAACTCCAACGACGGTGTCTGGTCAGCTGAGGACGACGGCACGCTGAAAGAGGATCACAGCTATTGGAAGGGCTTTGCCCAAGGCACGGCCAAGGGGCTGATGTATGAAGTGCGCAAAGCAGGAGAGTGAAGGCTGACGCGGGGTGAGACCTTCTCAGCCCCGCGCGGCATCGTGTAGCTTTTAGCCATGGCACGGCTCACGATCATGTTTTCTCATCCCAGTGTTGCGCTGATGGCCTTGGCCTGTGGCGCAGCCTTTGGGGCCATGGTGCTTTATGCGCCGATCTGGGCCTGGGCGCTGGTGCCTTTGGGCGTCGGGGCGCAAATGCTGAACGAATACAACCTGCACCGCTACATCTTTCACTTGCCGCCGCCCAAGCGGCAGTGGGCCTTTGACCTGCTGTACCGCGCTCACTACGGGCATCATGACTTTCCCACCAATAAGGGGCTGTTCTTTGTCCCGGTCTGGGTCGCGCTGCCGATGCTGGCCTTCAACTTTCTCGCCCTTTGGGCCGTGCTGACGCTTCTGGGCGTAGGGCAGGCCCTTTGGATTGCGGTGGCCATTGTCCCGGCGGGCGGTGTGCTGACTTTTCTGGGGTATGAGTGGTTTCACATGACCGCGCATCTCAATGTGCGCAAAACCGCGTTGGAGCGTCATGTGACCCGGCTGCACAACCAGCACCACTTTCGCGACTTTTCCAAGTGGTTTCACGTCAGCCCAGGCGGGCAGATCATTGACCGCGTGATGGGCACAGCAATTGAAAGGGAGGCGCTGATGGCCCAGCAGCGGATTGAATTCATCCGCACGTTGGGGATGTCACCGGATGATCCAAGACTTGTGGCAGCGCGCGCCCGGTTTGCAGGCAAATATGGGCTGAGCGCGCAAGAGATCGCGCGCGCAGCGGCGATCTAGCAGGTGGGGATGTTCTCACAGCTGTCTTGTTGGAAAGAGGTGATCAGCTTGCCCAGCACGTCCTCGTAACCTGACAGATCTTGCTTGGCGCAGATCAATTCGCGGTGGTCGTCAAAGTACCCCACCATGATGGGCACCCAATCGGCGTTCATGTCGATGACCTGTTCGGCTGTGTAGAGCATGTATTCCACGTAGTAGGCATAGGAGGTCTGCGTCGCCTCAGACTGCTGAAGCGCGCAATAGTCTGGCGATGCAAGTTGCGGCTTTTCCACCGAAAGCGCGATGAACCCGCGATAGATATCGCGCGCGGATTGTTCGGCCTGCAACTTGGCGGCCGCGCGGATCTGCATGGGGATCGCAATCAGCGCGGCAAGGGCCACACAGGCGGTCAGGATCGCGGCAAAGGCCTCAATTGTCTGGGCGTTGCGGGACATCCAGCTCATGCGGGCATCTGCTGGGTCGCGC
>JBCCUH010000383.1:0-1595 GCA_039197405.1 Pseudomonadota bacterium | reverse complement strand
GGCGGGCATTGTCTGCATGAAGTCCATGATCGGCTGGATGAAGGAATAAAACCGCGGGCGGCGCGCGGCGAACATGCCCAGCGGGATGCCGATAAGGATCGATAGGCAGGCGGCTGTCCCCAATAGGGCCAGCGTTGTCATCGCCTTTTCCCAGAATCCCAGAAGGCCCATGTAGGCCAGAAAGGCGCCGGAATAGATCGCCATGCGCACACCTGCGGTGAGCCATGTGAGCAGGATGATCAACGCCGCAATCACGATCCACGGCGTGCTGACAAAGACCAGCTCCAACGCATCGAGCACAAGGCGAATGAAATAGGTGATCGCATCAAAAAGCGCCTCACCGTTCAGGACCGCCCAGTTGAAAAAGGCTTCAACCCCATCAATGCTGACCAGCCGGATATCGGGGTCGGTCGGAAAATCGCTGAGCAGGTCAAAGCGTCCGGGGAAGGAATAATGCAGCATCGCAGCGGCGACGATCAGGATCATGAAAACGGCACTGAAAGCAATCTGTGCGACGGGCATTCCCGACCGCACAGAACGATCCGACAACCATTCAGAGAACCGCGCCTCCAGCGCCCAATTGGCGACCAGCGACTGGGCTATCTTCACCACGACAAGGATCAGCAATCCGGTCAACGCAATGTTTGGGCCTTCGGCTGCCAGCGCCTCTGCCTCAGCGCGGATACCGCCGATGTTGGCCTCCAGAGAGTCCACCGTGCGTTGATAGACGTCCACCTTGTCAGAGTTATTCTCAATCGCAGACGCAAGCTGCTGCTTGCGCAGTGCCAGCGTGCCTTCGATAGAGGCAATGCGCGCCATGGCGTCAGCGGCCAGATCACCGAACAGGCCACGCGCGATCTGCACAAACGCCAAGGCCTCCAGGATCAAAAAGGGCAGCGCCCAGCTCCACAAGCCGCGTGCGCCAAACCAGATCGGGCCGAACAAACCCGCCATCGCGTTGAATGTCGCGGTAAAGCTGGCCGACGCGCCGATCTTGTCGAACATGCGGATGTAGTAGTCAGGGTTGGTGCGTACAAAGCTGCGGATGTTTTCGCGCCGCTCTTCGGCATAGGCCAGAGCCGCGTCAGAAGAGGTGTCTTCCAGCGGGTTGACCCCAAGATCCGCGTTCACGTCGCTCATGATACTTCCGTCCCTTCGATCACGGTGCGCAAAAGATCTGCACGGGTGATAACGCCCACGTCCTTGCCAGCGTCCCGTACGATGATCGGGTTTTCGTCATCGATAGCCATGTTGATCAGCGTGCTGAGCGTTTCGCTCTCGTCTACGCGGGGGGCATCTGCGCTCAGCGGGCCATGGTCTTTGACACAAGCCTCAATGGGCTGCATCACCGCGTGGGCATGCACCACCTTAAGCCGCGAAATGCCGGCAACGAAGTCCGCCACATAATCGTCCGCCGGGTTCATCACGATGTCCTCGGCGGTGCCCATCTGCACCATCATGCCATCGCGCATGATCGCAATGCGGTCGCCGATGCGCACCGCCTCATCAAGGTCATGGGTGATGAAGATCGTCGTCTTTTTCAGGATCTTGCTGAGACGGATAAACTCATCCTGAAGCTGGCGGCGAATAAGCGG
>JBCCUH010000382.1:0-1597 GCA_039197405.1 Pseudomonadota bacterium | reverse complement strand
GCCGGTTCGCCGTTTCCCGCCGCGTCGGCGTGAATCCCGCGATCACCAGCGTCAGCGCCGCGACAGGCAGCAGGTGCAGCAGTTGCGGCTCACCATAGATCACCGCTATCGGCCAGGCCAGCAGCGCCGCCACGATCCACAGCACAAAGCCGCGCACCACCTGAATGGTCCAGGCGGTATTGAGAAAGCTGGGATCATCACCGCGTTTGCTTTGCATGATGGCAGGGCCGACGCCGACGTCGGAAAACATCGCAAGGCCTTGCAGGAATACCATCACCAGCGCCATCATCCCGAAAGCCTCAGGAAACAGGATACGCGTCAAAATCAGGTTCGAGGCCAGCCGGATCATCTGGCTGGCACCAAACCCGCCCACTGTCACAGCAGAGCTGCGGAGCGCCCGCGCCTTGAGGTTGCTGCCCTGAAAAAGTCTGATCGCTCGCCTCATCTGCCCCGGCTCCAACCCTGGCCCGACCCCGGCGTCAGTTTGACCACCAGGGCAACGCTCGCATAAACGGCAAACCCCAGCGGCGCCCGCAGGATGGCTTTGACCAGCCCCGCAGCGGTGAAGCGTGATTTGCTGTCATTGGCCACAAGCTTGGGGAATGTCCTCGCGATTTCATCCACACCTGCGTTCTGGCGGCGACGCACACGCACCAGATTGCCAAATCCCTCCACCAGCGGCCAGGTATAGCTGGCACGCAGCTGGTGCCGCTCTTGCGGGGTGAAATTCAGCCGCGCGAATGTGTCATCAGATATGATCCGCGGCCAGGTATCCCATTTGCCCCGCCCCGCCCCGTTCATCGCAAAATAGCCGCATCCGGGGGCGGGCTGCTGCATGAACGGAACCTGCTTGTAAAACCGCCCGTAAAGCTGGCTCGCCAGCGTGCGCGCGGGGGCAAGCCGCACTTCGCCGCTCACATATCGGGGGGAACTTGTGTCCAGCGCTGCGGCGGTCTGTGCAATCAAGGGCGGCGTGACGATGACATCCGCATCAAGATAGGCGCGATTGGACGCAGCAGCTGCCGCATCCGCCGCATCCAGCGCCGCCAGCTTGCCCGCCTCGCTCAGGTCAAGCACGGTCAAGTGCCAGCCGCGCGCCGCGAAATCATCGGCAAATCCACATGCAATCTGCACAGTACCGTCGCTGCACCCGTTCGCTGCCACAATGACCTGCACCGCACCCTGCGCCACGTCATCTGACCCCAGCACAGCCCTCAGGCACGCGCCGATCAGCGCGGCCTCGTTATTCGCCGGGATAATCAGACTGAGAGCTGTCGCCATGAAGTCTCACTTGGTCAAATTCGGCGCGGCAGGCAGGGTCGCGCGTGAAAAACTCTGTCACAATAGGTCGTCCCTTGCGGCCTAATGGTCAAGTTTGCTGAAATTATGACATCGCCTGCCGAAACAACGTCTCTGTCGCATACCTCTGCGGATCAACGCATGGGGTATTTTGTTCCGCAATTCCCCGGCCAGACTCATATCTTCTTCTGGCGCGAGATTGCAGAGCTGGAAAATCGCGGCGTCCGGGTGCATTTGCTCAGCACCCAGCCGCCGCCCAAGGGCTTGATTGCCCATGACTGGTCCGCTGAGGCGAAGG
>JBCCUH010000381.1:0-1603 GCA_039197405.1 Pseudomonadota bacterium | reverse complement strand
CTTCTTCCGTCATCCGGTGGAATCCGGACGGTTTTGCGTTGCGGCGCAAAATGTCGGAAAACGCCTTCGGGTTCAATTGGCAAGGGCGCGACATTGGGTCGAACCGGGGACATTTTGCGTAGGCTGAGCCGTGAGTCGCCGATCCTGATCGCGGGGCCAACGGCCAGCGGCAAGAGCAGCCTCGCACTTGAGATCGCAGACCGTACCGGCGCGACGATTGTCAATGCCGATGCTCTGCAGGTCTATGGCGATTGGCGCGTCCTGACAGCCCGTCCATCGGTGGAGGACACGGCGCGTGCGCCGCACGCGCTTTACGGGCACGTGCCCGGTGATTGCGCCTACTCGGTTGGCCTGTGGCTGCGCGATGTGGCGCCGTTGGTCGAGCGAACCCAGATCGTGATTGTCGGCGGCACCGGGCTTTATTTTTCAGCGCTCACGGAAGGCTTGGCAGATATCCCTGAAACGCCCACTGAGATTCGCGCAGAAGCCGACACGCGCATGTTGCACGAAGGCGCCCCTGTCCTGCTGGGCGAGTTGGACGCCGCGACGGCTGCACGCATCGATCAGAGCAACCCCGTCAGAATCCAGCGTGCGTGGGAGGTGCTCACCGCCACCGGCCGCGGGCTGGCCGATTGGCAGGATGACACCGGGCCCCCTTTGCTGCCGCGTGCGAAAACCGAGGCGATTGTCCTGAACGCAGCGCCGGACTGGCTGAACCCGCGGATCGAGGCGCGCGTGGCCGCCATGCTGGCGGGTGGTGCGCTAGAGGAAGCGCGTGCAAACCGTCCGAACTGGTCCAGCGCGCGCCCCTCGGCCAAGGCGATTGGCGCTGCAGAACTCATGGCGCATCTCGACAACCGCCTTGATCTCGACACCGTTGCGCAGCGAATGATCACGCTGACACGACAATATGCGAAAAGGCAACGCAGTTGGTTCCGTGCGCGCATGGGTGACTGGATCTGGCACGACGCCCATTGACCCTATCCCCCTTTTGAGGACAATCCTGGTTAACTGTTTTGCGTTAGGTAACACTGGCGCATTGAGTGCCGAGTGTACGGTCTGTGGGGGGCCATACTATGCTGCAACTGACCGATCCCGACGCAGGGTTTAGTATCGCGTCGATGCAACAAATGGCCCGTGGCCAGAAATGGCGCACGGAAGCCATGCGCAGCTACAGCCGACCGGTGCTTTTGTGGTTCACCCGTGGGCAAGGCAGCATCACCATCGCTGGCAAAACGCGCGGTTACGGGCCCCATAACGCGATTTTCCTGCCTGCGGGCACGATGCACGGCTTTGGCATGATGGGCAGCGTCTTTGGCTATGTCGTGCACTTTCCACGCATGATGCGCAGCGAATTTCCCGATACGGCGATGCATTTGCGCCTGCATGATGGGTTTCAGCAGGCGGAACTGACCGCGCTGATCGACGCGCTTGAGCGCGAAGAACGCAATGCGGCTCCCGGTGCTGAACGCGCGATGCGCCACCATGCCGGGTTGATTGCGATCTGTCTTGAGCGCCATGCGGAGCTTGCGGTTGAAACATCCCGGGGCGGGGCGTCTGAACAACTGGTACAGGCGTTCACCGCACTGGTCGAACGCGATTT
>JBCCUH010000380.1:0-1623 GCA_039197405.1 Pseudomonadota bacterium | reverse complement strand
GATGGCTATGACAGTTTTGTGGGCGAACGTGGTCTGATGCTTTCGGGCGGGCAGAAGCAAAGGGTGGCCATTGCGCGCGCGATTTTACGCGACGCACCGATCCTGCTGCTGGATGAAGCGACATCTGCGCTGGATGCCGAAAGTGAGCGCGCCGTTCAGGCAGCGTTTGAGCGCCTGACGGCCGAGCGGACAACGCTGGTTGTGGCCCATAGGCTCGCCACGGTGAAAAAGGCGGATCGCATCCTGGTCTTTGACAGCGGCCGGGTGGTGGCGATGGGAACCCATCAATCGCTGGTAAACGAGGATGGGCTTTATGCCCGCCTTGCGCGGTTGCAATTCACGGAAGGCATTGCCGCCGAGTAGCGCAACGCTTAAGGCGCCCCCGAAGGCGCAGAGCTGCACCACGGAAGTGCCGCCTAAACTGTTGCTCCCCCACACATGCAGTGATTCTTATGCGCAACAGGTTCCCGCCTCGTCGCCGGGCGCAGATTGACCGTTTGGGGTCATGAGGTGTCCTGTGATGACAAGGCAGGCAAAAAAATGATCGGTTCCGTGAGCAGTCCGACCGAAAACATAGCAGATCGCGATGTCCGCACGCGTGCGCTTAGCGCCCGGGCCGAAGGCGCGCCGCAGGCGCGCCCCACTTTTGCCACATATAAACGTTTCTTGGTTAGAGGGGCTGTTAAATGTGCGGAGGGCAAGATGCTAACCGGTCTATTGGGTACAGCAATGCTAATCGGAATGATCTCGGCGGGCCTGGCCTTTTCGGCGAGCGGCTCGTTCCTGATCGCGCTGCTGGTCTATTCGCTGACCGGCACATGCGTATTGCTCGCGGCCATGCTTGTTGCCGCTGTCCGCGACAGCCGCGAAGAGCGGCATGAAAAGCAGGCAAAAGCCGTGCGCGAGGCGGCCTAAACCGCAGAGCGGGTCACGACATCGCAGCATGCCGACGTCACCCTTTCAAATACGCAAACCGTGAGCGTCTGCGCGACCTACCCCTCGATCGGCGGAAGCCAGGTGAGGGAGGAGTGATGCAGCGATATCAGAACACGCCCGTCGATCTTGTGATACGCAAAGGTGTAGTCCGCGCGGGTCGCATTCCCGTCGCCATCGATGAAGGTGTAGTGGCCCATATCCTTGTAGCCGAGCCCCCCGGCCTTCAGAATTGGTCCCGCCGCGCTTTGAAATTCCACACGCGTCCAGCCGCGGTTTAGGAACCCGTCATCATTGGGATAGTTCGGATCACCGCCGACAAAGTAGGACCGTGCCCCGGCCCGATCGAGGCGAATGACATCTGCCAGGGTCGGCTTGAACAAGAGCGGTTCGTCAGGCGCCCCGAAATCGTAAAGGTCCAGAAGGTTCTCGACGTCTTTTTCGGTGACGTACTTGGCCCAGGCCCGCTGCGCGGCCACGACCTCGGCCTTTGTCATCTGTTCAAAATCGCGCTCGATAATCGCCCCGTCCCCTTGCATTTTCGCCGTTCCCCATGCGCTCCGCCGCGGTCCTGCGCTGCGGCGCCAACGGCTGGAAGATGACACTTTAGCATATACAGGAAAGTCCCCATCCATACACAGAAAACACCAATACTGCTGGCGTTGTTAAGGTAACCGGAGCTGAAGGCCT
>JBCCUH010000379.1:0-1654 GCA_039197405.1 Pseudomonadota bacterium | reverse complement strand
TGGCGCTGGGATTTCTGCGCAATCAGGGGATGCTCAAGGGTGCAGGGCAGGTCACCGGAATTGACTATGATGACGAGCTGCAAGTCTGTGTGGTGCGTACCGATCAGCCGACAAATCACGAAGAAAAGCTGAAAAAGAAGACGCGCACCTCGGGCTGCGCTGTGGGCACTGTCTTTGGCGATATGATGGAAGGGCTTGAGGGGCTGGAGCTGCCCAGGGCCGAGCTGCGCACAAGCTGGCTTTATGCTTTGAGTGCGAAGATCAATCAGACCCCGTCGCTCTATCTCGGGGCAGGGGCCATTCATGGCACAGTGCTATGCCGGCAGGATCGCCCGCTGGTCTATATGGAGGATGTCGGCCGCCACAATGCGGTGGACAAGATCGCGGGCTGGATGGCGCAGGAAGAGGCGCGCGCCGAGGACAAGATCCTTTATACCACCGGGCGGTTGACGTCAGAAATGGTGATCAAATGCGCACATATGGGCATACCGGTGCTGGCCTCACGATCAGGGTTTACCGCCTGGGGCGTCGAGATAGCACAGAAGATCGGGCTGACACTGATTGGCCGTTTGCGCGGGCAGCGCTTTCAATGTCTGGCCGGGGCAGAGCGGCTGATCTGGGATGCAGATGTAAACGCGGTCAGGGATGAGCCGCGCAAATCGGCGCGAAAGGCAGGGCGATGAAACAGCCACTGGGCGTTATTCTGGCAGGCGGTCAGGCCATCCGCATGGGCGGCGGTGACAAGGGGCGGCTGATGCTGGGCGGGCAAAGCCTGCTGGACCATGTGCAGGCGCGGCTTGAGCCTCAGGTTGCCGGGATGGCGTTGAACGCCAACGGTGATGCGGCGCGGTTTGCAGACACTGGCCTGCCGGTGATTGCAGATAGCATCGAGGGGTTTGCCGGGCCGCTTGCGGGCGTTCTTGCGGGGCTTGACTGGGCGGCAGGGAAAGGCGCGGATGCAATCGTGACCGCCGCTGCGGACACGCCGTTTCTGCCCTGTGATCTGGTACCGCGTTTGATACAGGCCGCCGACGGGATGCAGCATCCGCTGGCCCTTGCCGCAACGCCCGATACCCGTCGGGGGCGCAACAGGCATCCCACCTTCGGGCTGTGGCCGGTTGCCCTGCGCGAGGAGTTGCGCGCGGCTCTGCAGGATGGCCTGCGCAAGGTTGTGCTGTGGACAGATCAGCATGGCGGGCGCGAAGCAATGTTCGAAGCCGCGCCCTTCGATCCGTTCTTCAACATCAACACGCCGGAGGATCTGGCGCGGGCTGAGGCGCTGTTATGAACATCTACGGGGTTGTTGGCTGGAAGAACGCAGGCAAGACCGGGCTGATGGAACGGCTGGTCAGCGAAATCTCTGCGCGCGGGTATTCAGTCTCGACCGTCAAACACGCCCATCATGCCTTTGACGTGGATCAGCCGGGGCGCGACAGCTACCGCCACCGGCAGGCGGGTGCACGCGAGGTGTTGCTCAGCTCGCGCAATCGGTTTGCCCTGATGCATGAGCTGACCGACGAGGACGAGCCGTCGCTGGCTGATCTGCTGACCAAGCTGGCACCGGTCGATATCGTCTTGGTCGAAGGCTACAAACGCGACGCCCACCCCAAGGTAGAAGCCCATCGCGCCGAAACCGGCAATCCGCTGATTGCCG
>JBCCUH010000378.1:0-1677 GCA_039197405.1 Pseudomonadota bacterium | reverse complement strand
GTCTGTGCGCGGAAAGCCTCCAGCTTCTTCGCCGCGCCAATTTCGTCGAGCTTGCCGTTTTTCGCATTGGCATCGAGCCAGGCGAGGAACCGGCAGACCGCTGCGCCGTCGCGCAAATGTGCGCTGCGGGCACCGGCAATCTCAACCGCGTTCTTCTTGGCCTTGGGGGCCATACAGGGGTCGGGTTTGTGGACGATCTCCGCTTCCGCCTCGGACAACCGGTCGGCAAACCATTGCGATGCCTGGTTGGGGTCGACCTGCACGCATGCGTTTTTTTCGCCGAGCCCGGCGAGGGCTGCGGCGAGATCATCCTCTCTGCGGATGCTGGCGTCAGGCTTGAGGTGTTTTCGAACGGCAGGAGAAATTTTCTTCAGGTTGATGAACAGCTCAACCGGTCCTTTTGCAGGTACGATCGCAGAGCAGAGCACCAGCGGTGTATGCGGCACGTCCTGCCCGCGGATGTTCAGCAGCCAGCATATCGACTCCGGCGCCGTCAGAACCACCGCATCGACTTTTGCCTTCCGCAAGTCCTTTTGGATTGCCGCAATCTTCTTTTTTGCGGCCACGCCCGCATATTCCAGTGGGTGCAGTGAAACGGCGCCTTGCGGAGGCGCCGGGCGTCGCGTCCACATCGCATCGACAGGGTTCTCGCCCTGAGGCGCGAGCGTCGCGCCGATATCCTTGGCGGTCTTTTTCAGGCGTTCGACAGCCTTGATGGTGTGCAGCCGCGGGTCGTATCCGAGAGCATCCCCCTTTTTGAGTGCCTTCTTCAGCCAGTCGGCTGGATCATTCTGCGGCACCTGCAGGATCTCGAAGACCTTCGTGTCCACCTGCTGCGATGCCTGCAGAGTGTAGCGTCCATCAACGAACAGCGCTGCAGACTTCCGTCCCACGATCGTGCTTCCCGCCGAACCGGAAAAGCCCGTCAGCCAGAACAGCCGTTCGGCGTTCGGCGGCGTGTATTCATTTTGGTACTCGTCTGCGCGCGGCACGAGAAACGCCGCGAGCTTGCGCGCTCTGAGGGCCTTTCGGAGCTCGGTGACGCGCCCTTTGCCCTTGGAAGGATCGGCAATGTTTTCGAATGTTTGAAACATGACACGGGGTTGTAGGGGGTTGGCGAACGCGGATCAACGACAGCTTTGGCGGTTCGGGTGATTCGAAAGGAATTGTGAATCCCGGCATGCGCGTCCTGCATTGCTGCGTTGCAGCAGAACCACTTACTCCCAAAGTCTAAAGACCCTACATTCGGGACAACATTGCTGACCCATCATGGATCAGCAGACGGAAAGGAAAGGTGACCGCCATGACAGCAACAACCTATAGCAGTGATTTCTCGGGCTCCAAGCCGGGCTCATCGCTTGGCGGGTGGTTCAGCCGTTTGTTCGCGGACATTGCCTATGCCCAGGAAAAGGAAGCACGCAGACGCATCGCCATGCACTTTCAGGGCCTGGACGACGCGCATCTCCTGAAACTCGGCTACGCGCAGGGCGATATCGACCGCGTTCGCCGCGGCTAATACCTGTCGTTGGAGCGTACCAGTACCAGCGTAACCCACTCTGAAATCGTGATCCGGCGGAGGCGCGCAAAGCCTGCTGCCCCATAAGCAGCAGCAACGCGCCCCGCCTGTTCACGCGTAATTCCCGACAAGATCAGAACTGCCCCGCTGTTTGACGCACG
>JBCCUH010000377.1:0-1681 GCA_039197405.1 Pseudomonadota bacterium | reverse complement strand
GTTCCCGAAAGCCAGGCAAGCACGTCGACCTGCACCCCATCAACCTCGTGCAGCAAGGCGCCATCCAGCGCCAGGACCGGTTCAGGCACCATCAGACCGCCCTGCCTGACCGCATCCATCCATTGCAGTTCAGAGCGTAACTCGGCGGCGGTGCGATAGCCGCTGCGATGTAGGCGCAGTGCGACCGGACCGTCGGGCCCCTCAACGCGGTAGACCGCATTTTCCCGTGCGGCGATCAGTGTCGCTTCTGACCCGTCCAGCCCCCAAAGTGGCAAAGCCTGCGTCAGAACCGCCGTCATCCCGCCGTCTCCTGCATCAAAACATGGTCGAGCGTTTCAAAAAGCTGATCCGCATGTGCCTTTGAGAACGGCAGCGGCGGCCTGATCTTCAGCGTGTTCTTATGGCGTCCAAGCTTGGACAGGATGACGCCATGGTGCCGCATCTGATTAACGATCCGGTCGGTAAACGCGCTGTCAGGTTCCTTGCTGCCGCGGCTCTTGACCATCTCTGCACCGAAGATCAGCCCGGAGCCGCGCACATCGCCGATCACATCGAATTTATCCTTTAGTTCCTGCAGGCGCGCCTTCGCATGCTGGCCCACGTCATGGGCATTTTGCACCAACCCCCGGCTTTCGATTTCGTCCAGAACTGCCAGAGCGGCAGCGCAAGAAACAGGGTTGTCGCCAAAGGTGTTGAAATACCTGTAGCGGTTTCGAAATGCGCTGAGGATATCGCGGGCCGTGACCACCGCGCCAATCGGATGGCCGTTGCCCATGGGTTTGCCCAACGTCATGATATCGGGGACGACACCCATTTTCTCATGCGCCCACATATGCGTGCCCGTGCGCCCAAAGCCCGATTGCACTTCGTCGCAGATCAAAACACCGCCCGCCTTGCGCACGATCTCTGCCACGGGTTTAAGCCATCCGTCCGGATGATCCGGAAAACCCTCGTTCAGGAAATAGGGGCAGACGATGAGAGCAGCGAAGCCTGTGCCGCTGGCTTCCAGCGCATCGATCTGGTCTTGCACCGCGCGGGTAAAATCCTTCGCTGCAGGGTCAGGCGTGCGATAGCTGTCCGGGGCCGATACGAAACGCACGAACCGGTCCAGCCCGAAGCCTACGCCTGGCGCGTTCGACGTGCTGAGCTGACTGACCAGCGCGGTGTTGCCATGATAGGTCGCATCCGTGGCAATGATCCCGCGTTTGCCGGTGACCGCTTCAGCCATGCGCAGCGCGATGTCATTGGCTTCCGATCCGGTGCAGGTCAGGATCGCCGCATCAAGACTGTCTGCGGTCGTGGCGGTCAGCCGCTCCACATAGTCAAGGACACCGTCATGCAGATAGCGTGTATGGGTGTTCAGCGTACTGGCTTGCCGGGTGATCGCCTCGACGACACGCGGATTGCAATGGCCGACGCAGGCCACGTTGTTATAGCAATCGAGATATCTGCGCCCGTCCGCATCCCAGAGCCACACATCCTCGCCGCGCACGATGTGCACAGGATCATCATAGAAGGTGGCCATGTTCGGTCCCAGCAACCGCGCCCTGTCTGCGATCAGATCATCCGTTGAACGAGCCATGACGCGATCCTGTCAACCCAAGGCAGCGGCAAAACCGGCATCCAGCGCAGAGAGGATCTGCGCTGCGTCCGCCTTGTCCAGCACCAAGGGCGGCGACAG
>JBCCUH010000376.1:0-1681 GCA_039197405.1 Pseudomonadota bacterium | reverse complement strand
CCCATTGATATGTCCCCTACCTGCTGTAATTTGGGGGCGACCCACGCGGCGCTTTCGCCCAACACCCCCACTGGTGCGGGTGCCGGGGCGGGGTGCCCCCCGCTACACGACACTACCCACGCAGTCTGGCGAAAATCTGCCGACTTTGCGCGATGAAAATGCCGCCAAGGATCAGCGCCAGCGCCAGATAAAGCTGCGCAGGCAGCTCCTCGGCCAGCAGCGCGATGCCGAAAATGACCGACCACACCGGAACCATGTAGCTGGTCAGGCTCATGAAGAGCGAGCCTGCTGTGGTGATCACCCGCACGCGGATGATCGCTGCCAGGGCTGTGGGAAAAAGCGCCGCGTAGAGTAGTGCAGCGCTGGGGCGCATTGGGAACTCTCTCGGCAGCTCATCGATGATCAGCGCCAGCGGCACCACAATGACAGCTGCGACGATCAACGTGCCGGAGGCCAGCGCAACGGGCGGCATTTTGGGCGCGCGGCGGGTCAGGATCGAGCCAACCGCGTAGCAACCGGCAGAGGCGATGCAGGCCAGGCCGCCCCAGATGGAAAGCGCGCCGTAGCTTGCATCAAATGCCCCCGGTCCGATCATGATTACAAGGCCCGCAAAGCCCATCAGCATGCCAATGACCCGGCGCGGCCCGATGCCTTCATCTGGCGAGAAAGCAAAAACCAGCGGCAAGACCAGCAGGGGAACCGTGCCCATTGCGACGCCTGCAAAGGCCGAAGGCACATATTGCTGCCCCCATGACAGCAGCGACAACGGCACAGCGATCGAGCCTGCGCCGATGATCACCACAAATGCCCAGCCACGGCGGCCTGCGACTTTTGTGATCAGCGCAAGCGGTTGTCCGACGAGATGGCCCAGCAGCCACAAGGCCAGCGCACCGATCCCGATCCGCCCGGCGGCCACCTGCGCCGGGCTGAACCCGTCGAGCGCCACTCGAATGGACATGAAGGCCGCGCCCCAGATCACACCGAGGATAAGGATCAACAGCCAATTGATCAGGCCGGGATTGTCGGGGCTGGGCGATGCGTTCATCTGAAACGACATGACCCCGGACAATGCCGGGGTCAATCGATTTGTGTGGCAGATGCCCTGCGTGCTGCAGCACGCAGGGTCACTGGTGCGGGATACGCTTTTAGTTCTTAGCCTTGTCGACCATTTTACCAGCAGAGATCCAGGGCATCATGCCGCGCAGAGTCTCGCCTGTAGCTTCGATCTGGTGCTCGTCATTGATGCGGCGCGTGCCTTTGAAGAAGGGCTGGCCAACCGCGTTTTCCTGCATGAAGTCGCGCACGAATTTGCCGGTCTGGATGTCTGTCAGGATCGCTTTCATGCGGGCCTTTGTCTCGTCGTAGGGCAGAACGCGCGGACCGGAGACATACTCGCCATACTCGGCCGTGTTCGAGATCGAGTAGTTCATATTCGCGATGCCGCCTTCGTAGATCAGGTCCACGATCAGCTTCACTTCGTGCAGGCACTCGAAATAGGCCATCTCAGGCGCATAGCCCGCTTCGACCAGTGTTTCAAAGCCCATGCGAATGAGCTCAACCAGGCCGCCGCAGAGAACCGCCTGCTCACCAAAGAGGTCGGTTTCACACTCTTCGCGGAAGTTGGTTTCAATGATGCCCGAACGGCCACCGCCGATGGCAGAACAATAGCTCAGACCAATCT
>JBCCUH010000375.1:0-1686 GCA_039197405.1 Pseudomonadota bacterium | reverse complement strand
CGCTGCGGTTCCTGGAGCCGATGACGGTGACGACGCTGACCTCGCATCGGGTGGTGCCACCTCATGGTGCGGCTGGCGGTGGGTCTGGCGATGTCGGGGAGAATTCTGTGCAGCGGGCCGATGGAAGCGTTGAGTTGCTGCAAGGCAATGATCAGATCGAGGTTGGTACCGGCGACGTGTTCATTCTGAAAAGCCCCGGCGGCGGCGGTTTTGGCGCAGCCTGACGTCGCCTCGCGTGCTGCAGAACGCGAGGCCACCTAGAGCCGCGTCATCCCGGTTTGCGCCATCGCGATGCTCAGCTCGTCGCTGATTACATCCCAAAGCCGGTGCAACCCAGCCTCGCCAGCGGCTGCGATGGCAAACTGCAGCACGCGACCGAAAAACACGAAATCCGCGCCACTCGTCAGCGCTTTCAGAGCATCCTCGCCAGAGCGCAGCCCGCTGTCGAAAAAGATCGGATAGTCCGGCCCGAGCGCCTCTCGCATGTGTGGCAGCACGTCGAACGGGGCAGGCGCGCTTTCAAGCTGCCGCGCGCCGTGGCTGGAGACCTGAATGGCATCGACACCTTCGGATTTGAGTCGCTCAGCGTCTTCGACATCGAGAACACCTTTGACCACGAGATTGCCGGGCCACAGATCGCGCAGCCGTGTGAGCGTGTCCCAATCCGCCCGAGCGCGGCTTTCGGTGCGATCAAAGTCATAGCCGTCCATCTGGAAATTCGCCATCTGCGGCTTGCCTGCAGCGAGGGTGCTCAGCGACCAGCGCGGGTGCAGGGCGAAGTCAACAAACTGGCGCGGACCGATCTTGAAGGGCATTTTGAACCCGTGACGCAGCTCGCGGGGGCGGCGGCCGACTTCCGGCACATCAACGGTGAGAACCAGCGTTTGGTACCCTGCGTCGCGTGCGCGTGCGGCCAGTTTGAACGTGCCTGACCCGTCGCCCGTGAAATAAAGCTGGAACCACGCGTTGCCTTCAGCGACTTCTAGGATTTTCTCAAGAGGTGTTGAGGCGACCGTCGAAACGCCATGCGGGATTTTGTACCGTGCTGCAAGGCGCGCCAGCATCAGATCGGCGCCTGGTGCGCTGAGATTGCACATGCCCATCGGCGCGATGCCGAAAGGGCACTGGGCGTCTACGCCGAACACAGGTTTCGACAAAGAGCGTTCGCTGACATTCTCCAAAATGCGCGGACGCAAGCAGGCGGTATCCAGTGCGGCGCGGTTGCGTGCGGCACCTGTCTCTGTCCCTGCAGCACCATCGATGTAATCAAACACCATCCATGGCAAGCGCCGTCGGGCGAGGCGTCGCGCGTCTTCTGCGCTGTGAATGGCGTGATGGGTTCGAAACATGAGCGGTGTGCGTGACCCAGCGTGCTGCAGCACGCAGGGCTACCTTTTTCAGGAAGCGACGGCTTTCATGAAGCGGTCCCTGATCACCACGGGGTCCATGGTGATGACCGGCATTTTGGCGTTGCCGCTATCGCATTTCACGACCATCACGGTGCCTTTGCCGCTGCTTATCACCTCTTGCAGCACCTTGCCGGTGTCGACATCCTGCACTTCGATAACATTTTCGCAACCCGCCGCACGGGCCATGGCGGCCAGATTGGTGCGCATGCCCGCATAGGTCGGCTGATCCCCGGTCGAGCCGTAAGAGCCGTTGTCGATGATCATCAGGATGTAGTTG
>JBCCUH010000374.1:0-1686 GCA_039197405.1 Pseudomonadota bacterium | reverse complement strand
GGGCGTGTTTCAGGTGGAAAGCCGGGCGCAGATGGCGATGCTGCCCAAGCTGCGCCCGCGCACCTTTTACGATCTGGTGATCGATGTGGCGATTGTGCGGCCCGGCCCCATTCAGGGCGACATGGTGCATCCCTTCCTGCGCCGCCGTCAGGGAATCGAGGGCGTCAGCTATCCCGCACCGGGGCCTGAGCATCCGCAGGATGAGTTGCTGAAAATTCTGGGCCGCACGCTGGGCGTGCCGATCTTTCAGGAACAGGCGATGAAGATCGCCATTGATGCGGCGAAATTCTCGCCCGCCGAGGCCAATGAATTGCGCAAGGCGATGGCCACCTTCCGGTCACGCGGCACGATCGAAACCTTGCAGACCAAGATGGTCGGGCGGATGACCGAGCGGGGCTATGATCCTGAATTTGCGCAGCGCTGTTTTGATCAGATCAAGGGGTTCGGGGAATATGGCTTTCCCGAAAGCCATGCGGCGAGCTTTGCCAAGCTGGTCTATGTCTCGTCATGGATGAAATGCCACTACCCGGCGGTTTTCGCAGCGGCCCTGCTGAATGCGCAACCGATGGGGTTTTATGCCCCGGCCCAGATCGTGCGGGATGCGCGCGAACATGGGGTGGAGGTGCGGGGCGTGGACGTGAATTTCTCGGACTGGGATTGCACGCTGGAACCCAGCGGGGATGGGTTCGCCCTGCGGCTCGGGATGCGGCAGGTGGATGGACTGCGCGAAGAGGCAGCGAAACGGATCGTGAAGCTGCGCGATGAGCCCTACGCGGAGGTAGCGGAGTTGAAAGAGCGGGCCGCGTTGGATCGGGGGGCGGTCCGGCGGCTGGCAGCAGCAGATGCGATGCGGTCGATGGGGGCGGACAGGCGCGCCGCGCTGTGGCAAGCGCAGGCGCTGAAAGATGCGCCAAAGCTGCCGATTTTCGACGCGGCAGCGGTGCGAGATGAGGGAGCGGAACCGGCGGTGGTGCTGCCCGCGATGCCGCAAGCCGAGCATGTGGTGGCCGATTACCAGACGTTGCGGCTGTCGCTGAAGGCGCATCCGATGGCCTTTTTCCGCCCCAGCCTGCGCAGGCAGCGGTTTGCCTGTAACGGCGATTTGCCGGGGATGCACAACGGGCAGCGGGTGTCGCTGGCCGGACTGGTGCTGGTGCGGCAAAAGCCCGGCAGCGCCAAGGGTGTGTGTTTCATCACGCTGGAGGATGAAACAGGCGTTGCCAACCTGGTGATCTGGCCCAAGTTGTTTGAGCATTTCCGGCCGGTCATCATGTCAGCCCGCCTGCTGGTGGTGCAGGGGCGCGTACAATCGGATGGGCGGGTCATTCATGTGGTGGCGGACCGTCTTGAGAACCGCACCGCGCGGCTGGACGCGCTATCGCAGGACCGGATGCCAGCAGCTTTCGCTCGGGGTGATGAGGTGATCCGCCCGGTTCCTGATCAGGTAGGCGGACGTCGCCATCCAAGAGATGTTCGGGTTATTCCAAAGTCGCGAGATTTTCATTAGCGCCGAAAACAAGTTAGCTGTAATCCGGCAGAGCGCGCTGCGCGCGCATTCGAATTATGGATTTGGCTTTGCCAAATCTGGTGCGAGGCTCGGCCTCGCGCTCCGGAGTTTAGAGGAAAGATGAAGGCGCCAGAAACATGCGGGCCATGATCAGGGGAAGCACTCTATGATGCGCAACG
>JBCCUH010000373.1:0-1720 GCA_039197405.1 Pseudomonadota bacterium | reverse complement strand
CGCGGGCGGGCTGGAGATGATCACCCATGACCAGGGCGTGATCCCCCGGACCACCACCACCACCATGGCGATCAAGACCGGCGATCTGACCGGCAACGGGATGCGCGAACTCTACTTCGCGCAGATCGCGGGCCGTTCCACCGGCATCAGCGAGACGCTGAAGATGCAGGATCTTGGCCTTTACTGCGCGGACATCTCAGATGCGGCGGCCCGCGAGGTCTGCACACGCAACATGGAGATCAAGACCTGGTACCGCTCCGGCAACAGCTTTGATCCGGCCTATGCAGGCAAATGCCCCACGCTAACGCCGCGCGATGCCGCTGAATGCCGCGCGATGCTGGTCAAGGATCTGGCGATCCAGCGCCGCGATGCCAGCATCTGCGCGCTGATCCCTGCCGACCAGCCGATCCCCCGCGCCTACTGCGACCTGCACTTCCTGCCCACGCGCCAACCCACGGCTGCCGAGATTGAGCTGACCCATCCGCAAATCCTGCGCTCCAACGTGCTGTTGGAGCTGGAGGGGGCAGCCTACACCGACAGCGCAGAGGCCCGCGGTCTGGATGTGGGCGGCTGGAGCTGGGATACGAAACTGCGGGATTTCGATCTGGATGGCGACACGGACGTCTACATCGTCAACGGCACCTGGGTGCCCAATGAGGTTTCGCCCTCCAACCTGTATTTTGAGAACGACGGCGCGGGGAATTTCACCGAAACCTCCGGCCCTGCCGGGCTGGAAGACTACCTGATGACCGCCGCTGCCAGTGCATTCGACGCCGATGGCGACGGGGACATGGATATGGTGACGCACCCGGTAAACGGCCCGCTGGTGTTCTTTGAGAACACCTCACAGGCGCCCCGCCTCATGGTCTCGCTGGAGGATACGACCGGCAACCGTGCAGGCATCGGGGCGCAGGTGACGCTGATCGACGACACTGGCCACGCGCAGCTGCGCGAAATCCAGTCAGGCGGCGGCTTCATGTCTTTTGACGCGCCGCAGCTGAGTTTCGGCCTGGCGGAGGGCCGCCGCGCGGCAGCGCTGGAAATACGCTGGCCTGACGGCACGCTCAGCCACATCGAAGAGGGCCTCATTATGGGACAGCACCTGCACGTGACGCGGCTCTAAAACCCCGGTGGTCTTCAGCGCCCGAGCCGCTTAAACCTGCGCGAGGTGCCGGACTGGTCCTTGCTCAGGGGTGAAAAATGACAAAAACTGCGCTGATTACCGGCATCAC
This sequence comes from Pseudomonadota bacterium, assembly GCA_039197405.1. Classification (GTDB taxonomy): domain Bacteria; phylum Pseudomonadota; class Alphaproteobacteria; order Rhodobacterales; family Rhodobacteraceae; genus Planktotalea. Next base: position 488 of record JBCCUH010000373.1, on the reverse strand, counting down.
GGGCCAGGATGGCTCTTATCTGGCTGAATTTCTGCTCGACAAAGGCTATGCGGTGCACGGGATCAAACGCCGGGCCTCGTTGTTCAATACCGCCCGCGTCGATCACATTTATCAGGGACCGCATGTGCGGGACGCCCGGTTCAAGCTGCACTATGGCGATCTGACCGATACCTCCAACCTCACGCGCATCCTGCGGGAGGTCGAACCCGACGAGGTCTATAACCTGGGCGCACAATCTCATGTGGCGGTCAGCTTTGAGGCGCCCGAATACACCGCTGACGTGGATGCCATCGGCGCCCTGCGCCTGCTGGAAGCGATCCGCTTTCTGGGGCTGGAGGACAAGACCCGCTTCTACCAGGCCTCCACCTCGGAACTTTATGGCCTGGTGCAGGAAACCCCCCAGCGCGAGAGCACGCCCTTTCACCCCCGCTCTCCTTACTCGGTGGCCAAGCTCTATGCCTATTGGATCTGCGTGAACTACCGCGAGG
>JBCCUH010000372.1:0-1735 GCA_039197405.1 Pseudomonadota bacterium | reverse complement strand
GCGGCATGGCAATGATCAACTATTTCCATGGTGTGCAGAAACACATGCTGAAGGCCAAGGCCTTTGGCTGTTTCCGGCACCGCAATCTGGATGAAACCTCACCCTTTCTGCGCGGCTTTTCCGATGATTGCGTGATCCCGGTCAGCCGCTGGACCGAGATGCGGCAGGACGAGATAGACAGCAAGCCAGGGCTGAAAACCCTGCTGGCCAGCGATGAAGTGGGCCCGGCGCTGGTGCAGGATGATGCGCATCGGGCGCTCTATATATTCAATCATTTCGAATATGATAGCGGCACGCTCAAGCAGGAATACGACCGCGACATCGCTGAAGGCACCCCGATCAACGTGCCGATCAACTACTACCCCCAAAATGATCCCGGCCAACCGCCGCAGAACCGCTGGCGCAGCCATGCGCATCTGCTTTACGGCAATTGGATCAACGAGATTTATCAGACCACGCCTTATAAGATGGATCTCATCGGTGGCTAAAGTTCTGGTCATCCTGATTGGGTTTCTGGCGCTCTTGGCGGTTGTCACCCTCTGGCGTGCCTCCAGCCGCGAGGCGCAGGCCGAGGCCCGCTTTCCCCCAGAAGGTCAGATCATCAAGGTGGATGGCCGCGACGTGCATGTCGTGGTGCGCGGCCAAGGGCCGGATGTGGTGCTGATCCACGGCGCCTCAGGCTCAACACGGGACATGACGTTTCAACTGGCTGGCGCGCTGGAAGACCGATACCGGGTGATTATCTTCGACAGGCCCGGCTTTGGCTATACGCCGCGTTTGCATCACGCGGGCGCGACGCTTAGCGAACAGGCTGCGCTTTTGTCAGCCGCAGCGCAGCAACTCGGCGCCGACACACCCATCGTCATGGGCCAGTCCTATGGCGGTGCGGTCGCTTTGGCCTGGGCAGTGAACCACCCGGACCGGCTTTCGGCACTGGTGCCGGTCTCTGCCGCCTCCAACCCTTGGACAACGCCGCTTGATCCTTTGTACCGTGTGACATCAAGCTGGTGGGGCGGCGCGATTGTGGTGCCGCTGATCACCGCCTGGGTTCCCAAAGCCTATGTGCAGGGCGTGATCGCCTCGATTTTCGAACCACAAGCCGCACCCGATGGCTATGCGGCGCATTTCGGGCCGGAAATGACCCTGCGGCGGATGACAATGATCGCCAACGCACGCCAGCGGGCCAATCTTCTGGATGAAATCAAGGCGCAAGTGGACGCCTATCGGGATATCACCGTACCAACAGAGATCATCCACGGCACCGCCGATACGATTGTTGGTATCCCGATCCATTCCGAGCCGCTGTCCCGGCAAATCCCGAATGCGGTTTTCACCCGGCTCGACGGCATCGGTCACATGCCCCAGCATGTCTCTGTTACAGAGGTCGTGGCCGGGATTGATCGCGCCGCTGCGCGCGCCGGATTGCGATAAGGGCCTGGCAGCGCCATATTGGACCTGAACACTCACCAAAGGAACGCCTCATGGATTTGCCGTTCGATGGCGCAATCAGCACCTATTTCAAAGACAAGGCCCCCGGCGATGTCCGCCGGGCCATTGAGCAGTCGGGCAAAGGCGACATCCTGAGCCAGCGCTACCCGCATGCGGAACGGCTGAACAAGAAGGCCTATGAAAAAGATCTGGCGGCGCTGCAGATTCAACTGGTGCGCTGGCACCGCTGGGTGCGCGAAAGCGGACAGAGGGTCGCCATAGTCTTTGAAGGGCGTGATGCTGCCGG
>JBCCUH010000371.1:0-1766 GCA_039197405.1 Pseudomonadota bacterium | reverse complement strand
CTCATTGGTTTTGCGCGTCAAACACTGGCTGGTTTCAAGACCCCGAAACAGGTGGTGTTTCAGGAGCTTCCCAAGACCTCGACGGGCAAGATCCAGAAGTTCGAGCTGCGCAGGAGTTTGCGCGCTGGCTGACGCAGCGCGCGGTGGCAAAATTCTTTGGAAGAATTTTGGGGCGCTGCCCCCGCCGCCTGCGGCGGCTCCCCCGAGGTATTTTTTGCAAGAGGAACTGCGCATGCACCACAATTGCAGGCTAGCGGGGCGCTGTGCTATGCTCAGCATAACGAGGCAGAGCAGACGCCCACCGACATGACCGCATTGGACAAATATGCACGGCTTGAGGCCGCCGCCTTGTGGCGTGCAGGGGCCGACGCGCAGCGTGTGGATGTGATTGTCACTTTGGGTGAGGCCACGCTGACGATCAAGGATGGCAATGACCGGGCCCTGGCGCATTGGTCGCTTGCCGCCATTGCCCGTGCCAACCCCGGCCAGCGACCTGCCATCTTTCATCCCGATGGCGATCCCGGCGAAACCGTTGAGTTAAACGCGGATGAAGATGAGATGATCCGCGCCATCGAGAAACTGCGCAAGGCGGTGGAACGCGCGCGTCCGCAGAAGGGGCGGTTGCGCATGTTGATCACCCTGGCGGTCGTGGTCGGGCTTGGATTTGCCGCCTACACGCTGCTGCCCGGCGCGATCATCGATCATGCCTTGCGCGTCGTGCCCGATGTCAAACGCGCCGAGATTGGCAACCGGTTGCTCAGCGCGTTGCAGCCTGTCACCGGGCCGCCTTGCCGGGCGCCCGGCGCGCGTTCGTCCCTGTCGCTTTTGGCCCAGCGGCTTGATGAGGGGCAGGCGCAAAGCAGTTTTCTGGCCGTCGTGCGCAATGGTGTCGACGATGCCATCCATCTGCCGGGTGGTGTGATCCTGTTGTCGCGGGCGTTGGTGGAAGATCATGAAAGCCCCGATGTCATCGCGGGTTATATTCTTGCCGAAGAGCTGCGCCGGGAAACCCATGATCCGTTGCGCCGCCTGTTGGAAGATGCCGGCACCCTGCCCGCCTTGCGTCTGTTGACCAGCGGTGTGATGCCGCAAGGTGCGATTGACGCCCATGCACGGGTGCTGGTGACCCGCCGGGCCGATGAGATCGACCCTTCGGCGCTGCTGGCGCGGTTCACCGCACTTTCCGTGCCGTCGACCCCATATGGCTATGCAGTGGATCTGACCGGCGAGTCCAGCCTCGCGCTGATCGAAGGCGATCCCTATCGCGAGGGCGCCCCGCGCGAGGTGTTGACCGATGCCGATTGGGTGCGATTGCAGACGATCTGCGAAGGCTGAGGCACGCTCCGCAGCCAGCGACTGCGGAGGCGATGTTTCAAACCGGTGCTCCCGGGCGTCAGTTGCGCGCGAAAGCGTCGTGATAGCCTGCGTTGCGCAGGGCTGACAATGCGCCGCCGGTATGAGCTGCGGACTTGAACGGTCCCGCCAGAACGATCCGCATCTGTTTGCCGCCACGGCTGAACTTGCCAATGCGCACTGGCAGCCCCATTTGCTGCAGCCGTTGCGCGGCACGCTGGGCATTGGCAGCAACGCCATATGTGCCAACCTGCACGTAGCGTTTGCCAGCCACGGCCACCGGCTTTTTCGGGGCGACCGAGCGTGTTGAAACCCGCGCCTGCTTTTGCACGACCTGCCGCTGAACACGCTGCTGGGTGGTGGCGGCATTGCGGGTGGATACGACGGCTCCGGCCTGCTGCTGCTCAGCCATG
>JBCCUH010000370.1:0-1773 GCA_039197405.1 Pseudomonadota bacterium | reverse complement strand
GATCAAGCAGAGCATCACTGTGAAACGGGCTGGGGTCATTGTCGCCTTCATCTGCACCGGAGCGCGCAATAGCGCCGCTGATGTTGATATGTGCAGCAGGTGGAACCTCTGTGCAAGGGGCAGGGAATGTGCGCTTGATCTGAACGGGCGTTCAGATAACACTGGCCGTTATGGCACGCACACAAGGCTCACATGCAGAAAACACCCGCCCGCGTATCCGGGCCGCAGCCGAGCGCCTGTTTGCGCAACGCGGATATGCGGCTGTGTCTATGCGCCAGATAGCCAGTGATGTCGGGGTGCAGGCGGGGGCGCTTTACAATTACACGCCGGACAAACAGGCGCTGCTTTTTGACCTGATGGATCGGCATATGCGCGATTTGCTGCAAGCCTACCGGGCGTTGCCGGCAGGCGCGGCCCCGGATCGCGCGCTGGAGATGTTTTCGCGGTTCCATGTGCGGTTTCATCTCGACCGGCCCGATGCGGTTTTTATCGCCTATATGGAGCTGCGCAACCTGACGCCGGAGAATTTTGCCAGCATTGAAGCGCTGCGCCAGCAATATGAAGGCGCGCTGGCCGATATTCTGGAAAAGGGTATGGCAAGTGGGCAGTTCCGGGTGAGTGATGCAAAGGTTGCGGCCCGCGCAGTGATTGCGATGCTGACCGGGGTAACGACCTGGTATCGCGACAGCGGCGCGCTGAGCCGGGCAGAGATCGAAGACATCTACTGCGATATGGTGAAAGGTGCGGTGGCCGCATGAACCCTGACGTTGCAGACATGCCGGAGGATGTGCGCGCGGTCTTTCGTGGTTTTGACGAGGCCACACGCGCCGCGTTGCTGGAGCTGCGCGCGCTCATCTTCGACGTTGCAGGCAGTGATCCGCGCATTGGCCAGGTGACCGAAACTCTGAAATGGGGACAGCCGTCCTATCTCACGTCCGCGCCTAAAAGTGGAACGACGGTCAGGCTGGGCGTGCCCAGGTCTGGCGGCTATGGCTTATATGTTCCCTGCAGCACGACACTGATCGCGGACTTCAGGGCCGAGCATGGCTCGGGTTTGGATTTTGACGGCAACCGCGGGATTCTCTTTGCCCATGGCCCGCGCAGACCTGACACGCTGCTGCGCCTGTTTCTGGGCAGGGCGATGACCTATCATATTTGACGTCGCCCTGCGTGCTGCAGCACGCAGGGCCACCGGCGCCTGCATCAATGCGCTGGTTTGATGAACGTCCCGTTGCGCAGATCCTGCACCGCCTGCATCAGCTCGGCGCGTGTGTTCATCACGATCGGACCATGCCATGCCACAGGTTCCTGCAGCGGCTGGCCCGAGATAAGCAGGAAGCGGACCCCTTCTTCACCGGCCTGCACCGTCACCTCGTCAGCGGCACCAAAGCGCACCAGCGTGCGATTGCCAGACATGTCGCGGATGTTCAGCTCTTCGCCTGCAACTTCCTTTTCCAGCAGAACACCCACCGGGGCAGAGGCATCCGCAAAGGCCCCGCTGCCGCCGAACACATAGGCAAACGACCTGCGGTGATGGCTGAGGCGAAAGGTCTTTTTCACACCCGCCGGGACATGAATATCCAGATATTGCGGATCTGCTGCGATGCCGTCCACAGGGCCATGCTTGCCCCAGAACGCGCCGACGATGACTTTGACGCGCGTGCCGTCGTCGTCGATGACTTCGGGAATGTCTTTCGCTTCCACATCCTGATAGCGCGGGGCGGTCATTTTCAGCGATGCGGGCAGGTTCGCCCAGAGCTGAAAGCCGTGCAT
>JBCCUH010000369.1:0-1778 GCA_039197405.1 Pseudomonadota bacterium | reverse complement strand
TGCTGCTCGCGTCAGCACATGGAGCGGTACCGGGGCATCTGGCGGGCAGCGTCTATCTGGAACGTGCGCTTTATGGCGCGCTTGGGTCGCACCATGCAGTGACCGGGGCGGACAATCGGCGCATCTACACATTCGCAGCCCCTAGTTTTGATGACGGCGGACAGGTGCAGGGCGCGCTCATCGTGACCATCGATGTGGACGCGATCGAATTTGAGTGGCGCGGCGGCAGACCGGCGGTGTTCTTTACCGATGAAGACGGTCTTGTCTTTGTTTCCAACCGCACGGAAATGCTGCTCTGGACAGTGGCGGGCGGACAATTTCGCAACCGTTTCGGCGCGGTTCAGAAGAGATCGACCCGCTGGATTGGCCCTTACGAGCTGTGGCACATCAACTGGGGGCCGTATCTGCCGCAACGATCGCTGCATGTGACGCTGCCTCTTCCGGTGATTGGGCTGAGGGGCGAGGCGCTTGTTGATGTGGCACCCGCCTTGCGGCTGGCCGGGCTGCAGGCGGCGGTGTTCGCGGCGCTGAGCCTGGCAGCCGGTGCGATGCTGTTCCTGTTCGCCGAACGCAGGCGGGTGCTGGCTGAGCAGAACGCGGTGCTGGAAAGCCGGGTGCAGGACCGCACTGCAGAGCTGCGCCGCGCTCAGGCTGATCTTGTGCAAGCCGGCAAGCTCAGTGCGCTGGGGCAGATGTCGGCGGGGATCAGCCACGAGTTGAACCAGCCCTTGATGGCCATCCGCTCTTTTGCGGAAAACAGCGCCCTCTTTTTGCAGCGCGGTCAGACCGAGATTGCCCAGGACAATCTGAACCGCATCTCTGATCTGGCACGCCGCATGGGGCGCATCATCAAGAACCTGCGCGCCTTTGCCCGCAACGAGAGCGAGGCGATCACCACGGTCAATCTGGTGGATATCGTGGACGGCACGCTTGATCTGAGTGCGGCCCGCCTGCGCGACCAGGGCGTGACGGTGGATTGGGTGCCGCCTGCTGGTCCTGTCCATGTACGCGGCGGCGAGGTGCGTCTGGGACAGGTCGTCCTGAACCTGATCACCAACGCCTGCGATGCGATGACCGGCCAGCAGGACGCGCAGATCACGATCGAACTGCACCACGCGGATGCGCGCGCCCAGCTCAGCATTCGCGACACCGGGCCGGGCATTGAAGATCCCGACCGGATATTCGAGCCGTTCTATTCCACCAAGGAAGTCGGTGCTTCCGAAGGCATGGGGCTTGGCCTGTCGATTTCCTACGGTCTGGTCCAGAGCTTTGGCGGCGATATTCGTGGTGAAAATGCACCGGGCGGCGGGGCGCTGTTCACTATTGAACTGGATACCGAAGAAAGAAGGGACGCGGCATGAACCTGAACAAGGTGCTTTTGGTCGAGGATGACAGCGCGGTCCGCGAAGCGCTGTCGCAAACGCTGATGCTGGCCGAGCTGGACCCTTTGCCCTGCGCGTCCTTCATCGTTGCCAAGGATCATATCACGCGTGGGTTTGCGGGCGTGATCCTGTCAGATATCCGCATGCCGGGGCGCGATGGGTTTCACGTTCTTGAATATGCGCAATCCACGGATGCGGAGTTGCCGGTCATTTTGCTAACCGGCGAAGGCGATATCCCGATGGCAGTGCGCGCGATGGAGCAGGGGGCCTTCGGGTTTCTGGAAAAACCCTGCGCGCCCGGCGACCTGCTGGCGCAGATCGAGCGTGCCTTGAAAACCAGAGGGCTGGTGCTGGAAAACCGCGCGCTCAAGACGGCGCTTGCGGCAGGTGATCCGG
>JBCCUH010000368.1:0-1781 GCA_039197405.1 Pseudomonadota bacterium | reverse complement strand
CGCGATCCGGCTGAAAGAGCCGATGGTGCTGGGTCATGAGGTCGCCGGGCGTATTGCCGCCCTCGGGGACGGGGTGGAAAGTCTGGCCGTAGGCCAGCGTGTAGCGGTATCACCATCGCGTCCCTGCGGGCGGCAATACGCCCGGCGACCTCATGACCCAGCACCATCGGCTCTTTCAGCCGGATCGCGCCAAATCCTCCATGAGAGTAGTAATGCAGATCAGAGCCGCAGATCCCGCCTGCTTCCATGTCGATCAGGACCTCACCCTTGCCCGGATCGTCAACCGGGCAGGCTTCGATCCGCAGATCTTTGGCGGCGTGGATCACAATGGCAGTCGCGTTGTCAGACATGGGTGGAGCATCTCCGCTATAGAAGTTTGCACAGGATAGGGATACGGAAGGACAAGCACCAAAGGAAAATCACCATGACGCTTCAAATGTTTGATCTCACCGGCAAGCGCGCGCTGATCACCGGGTCAAGTCAGGGGATCGGCTTTGCTCTGGCCCGCGGGCTGGCGGGCGCTGGTGCGGCGATTGTCCTGAACGGACGCGATACAGGCAAGCTTGAAACTGCTGCCGAAAAACTGCGCGAAGAAGATGCGACCGTCCACCGGCTACCCTTTGACGTGACCGTTCACGAAGCAACGCGCGCCGCTGTCGATGGCTTTGAAAAAGACACCGGGCCAATTGACATCCTGATTAACAACGCAGGGATGCAGCATCGCACAGAGTTGCAGGATTTCCCCGCTGATGCGTTCGAGCGGCTGCTGCAGACGAATGTGGCTTCGGTTTTTCACGCAGGTCAGGCCGTCGACCGGCATATGATCCGGCGCGGGGATGGCAATATCATCAATATCGCCTCGGTTCAGACAGCACTCGCCCGGCCCGGCATCGCACCCTACACCGCCACAAAGGGTGCGGTGGCAAATCTGACCAAGGGTATGGCCACCGACTGGGCGAAATACGGGCTTAACTGCAACGCTATCGCGCCGGGGTATTTTGACACGCCGCTCAACGAAGCACTGGTCAATGATCCAGAGTTCAGCGCTTGGCTGGCCAAGCGCACCCCTGCCGGGCGCTGGGGCAACGTGGAAGAGCTGGTGGGCGCCGCCGTCTTCCTGTCGTCACCCGCATCGAGCTTTGTCAACGGGCATACGCTTTACGTAGATGGCGGGATCACCGCGTCGCTGTAAAGGCCGGCGCGGCGCTCTATCCGGATCGCAACGCGACGCCCACCACGATCAGCATGGACAGGGCCATGGCGATGTTGATCAGCCGCTGACTGCGTGCGCCAAGCTGCATGCTGTGCAGTTTCACGCCCAGACCCAGCCACAGCACATGAACGGGAAACCAGATCAGGTTGAAGACCACCAGTTTGATCAACACCTCCCAAACCGGCGCCTGCGGCAGGAAGGCAAAGCCGGAAAACAGCGTGGTGCTGACCACATAGGCTTTGGGGTTGATGAATTGCAGCATCAGCCCGTTTCGGAATCCCAACGGTCTGCGCGCCGGAGAAAAGCCGATCCGCGCACCTGCACTGGCGATACGGTACGCGAGGAAAAGCAGGTAACCAACTGACAGTAATAATAAAATACCGCGCAGAGAAGGGACCGTCAGGACCGCAGCTGCCAGCCCGGAAATGACGATCATCATATTGATGAAACCGCCCAGCCCCAAACCAAGGATAAAGCCCAGCCCTGCGCGAAACCCATAGGCGGCACCGATCCCGGCGGTGGTCAATACACCCGGACCCGGCGTGATCAGCAGGAAAAAGACCGCAAT
>JBCCUH010000367.1:0-1782 GCA_039197405.1 Pseudomonadota bacterium | reverse complement strand
GGCCGTCTCAAGACCGGGGATCTTGAGAAATACGGCAGCCCGGCGAAACTGGCAGCCATGCGCGCAATCAAGGGCGCGCTTGATCCCAATGGCATTATGAATCCGGGCGCAGTGCTAAGCCGCTGAGCAAAAGCCTTGCGAAGGAAAACCGCCTCACCTGCTGCCGAGGTGAAGCGGTTCGTGAGAGGTGGAACAATGGGGGGAGCCACCTGATCGCATGTGCGCAAACTAGTTTGCGGCACATCGAGGTCAGACTTACCCAAAGGGTCTTTCAAAAAGGTTTACAGACCATCGAATGTGCACAGCGCATGCACGTCCATACCCATGGCTTGCAGCTTTTGGCGACCGCCCAGTTCGGGCAAATCGATGACAAAACCGCATCCAACGATTTTGCCTCCCAATTTTTCCAGCAAGGTGATCCCGGCCTCTGCCGTGCCGCCCGTAGCCAGCAAATCGTCAATCAGCAGAATGTTCTCGCCCGCTTCGATGGCATCATCGTGCAGCTCCATGGTCGCGGTTCCGTATTCCAGCTCATAGTCCTGCGAAATGGTCGCGCCGGGCAGCTTGCCAGCCTTGCGGATCGGCACAAAGCCGATGCTGAGCTGATGGGCAATCGCGCCTCCCAGAATAAACCCGCGCGCTTCCAGGCCGACAACCTTGTCGATTTTCACGCCCACATAGGGGAGCAGCAGCTGATCAACCGCGAGGCGGAACCCGCGCGCGTCGGCGAAAAGCGTCGTGACATCCCGGAACATGATCCCCTCATGCGGGAAATCGGGGATGGTGCGGATGTAGTCTTTCACGGTTTTGGCAGATGCGGCCATCAGAGGCTCCTTGCGAAGAATGCGCGCGAGGATTAGCGCGCGGGGTAGTGGCGGCCAAGCGCCATACGATCCTGCAGACCCAGTTTTTTCAAAGCGTTGCTGGATTGACTAAAAATTGAGCGACTCTCGTAGAACGTGCCGCCAATGTCTGTCATCAGGCCCAGCCCCTGGGTGATCTCTTCCAGTATGACACTTTCATATGCACGTTTTTCCAGGCCCCGCGTCACCAGAATCACCGACTTTAGAATAACCCCGTCGCGCGCGAAAACCCGCACGCCTGCGGCCGAGATCGGCGTGCCGTCCAGAACGTCAATACCGGTGTCGCGCAGCGTGCTGCGTGCAGGCATATCGAGAAAAAGCAGCGGAATATCCGGATCGACGTCATCGCGCACAAGCCGGATACCGGCACCGGCGGCGTTGATCTCGTCAATGGCCAGATCAAGCGCAACGTCGGCCCGCTTTTTCTTGCCGCCCAGAAAGGCGGGATCCAAGCGGGTGATCCCGACTGTCAGGGCATTCTGGCGCCATCTGATCATCTGTTTCTGACAGGTCCCGCCGGGCGGCGCCGCGCAGGCGACGATGCGGTAGAAATCCTCGTCATTCAGTTGGCCCGGCGCAGTGACAAACTCCTGCGCGGCCAGCGGGTGCTGCAGGCACAAAATGGCTAGGATGGCCACGGCACCGCGGCGAACGGCAGGCGTCACAGAATACGCCCTGCCACAGCGTCCAGCTTGGCCACCAGCTCTGGATCGCGTTTGTCAGGGGCGGTCATGATTGCATGTTCCAGCGCCCTGTCGCAGCCGTGGGGGCAAGGCGCGCGCTCTTTGCCGAGTAGCGCTGGCAACCTGGCAATCATATCGCGCGCATGCTGTGCATTGGCGCCCAGCGTGGCGATAATCTGCGTGACATCAACCTCGCCGTGGTCGGGGTGCCAGCTGTCATAGTCGGTGACCATGGC
>JBCCUH010000366.1:0-1784 GCA_039197405.1 Pseudomonadota bacterium | reverse complement strand
CAAGGTTCAGCCCAATGAACGCGTCAAAGCCGTGCTGGAACAGGGCCACCGCGTCTTTGGTGAAAACAAGGTGCAGGAAGCGGCTGGAAAATGGCCGGATTTCCGCGCGCGTTTTGATGGCGTTGAGCTTCATCTCATTGGCCCGCTGCAAACCAACAAAGCACGGCAGGCCATGGAGCTTGCCGACGCCATTCATTCGCTGGATCGCCCGAAGCTGGCCAAGACAATGGCGAGGCTGGCGCAGGAGACTGGGCAATGCCCCGACGTATTTATCCAGGTGAATACCGGCGAGGAAGATCAAAAAGCCGGTATCGTGCCGCAGGACGCCGACGCATTTGTCGCCGAATGCCGCGCCCTTGACCTGCCTGTGGCAGGATTGATGTGCATCCCGCCGGTGGATGAGGAAGCCTCGCTTCATTTTGCCTTGCTGGCGAAGATTGCCGATCGTAACGGGCTGACCGGCTTGTCCATGGGCATGAGCAGCGATTTCGAAAAGGCCATCGCTTTTGGGGCCACGCATGTGCGGGTCGGCTCTGCCATCTTTGGCGCGCGCGATTATGGCTGAGAGGTTTCCGATCACTTTGTGATCGGACCGGGTGGGGGCCAGCCCCCACACCCCCGGAGTTTATCTGGCAAGATGAAGAGGAACGATCAGCCTGCTGAAGGGTGTGATTGCGCGCGCGATCTGAAGCAGATGATCGCGCCTGAAGGCAATGCATCCTTCCGTTGGATAGCCGGGTCTGCGCCATTGGTGAATGAAGATGGCGGAGCCTTTGCCAGCTGTCGCATCAGGCCAGTTCCAATCGGTGATCAACACCAGATCGTAGAGCGGGTCGGCGCGGCGCAGGTGTTCGTGGCTGTGCGGGTAGGGCGCGCGAACCATCAGGTTATAGCTTGCCTCACCGGACGCGTCCGACCATAGATCGCGCGGTCCAATCGGAAGCGCCCATGGCGCCGGTTTTGCCAACCTGTCGGGACGATAGAGCATGCCGACAATCTGATGCGTGCCAGCGGGCGTCGCGCCGTCGCCTTCGCGTTTGTTGAGACTTAAACCGCCTTTGCCAATGGAACAGGGGTAGTGCCGACCCTGAAACCTCACGCCGCGCGGCGTCAGAACCAGATCATCGGGTGTCACAGCATGTGCCCGGATTTTCTGGCCTTGGTTTTCAGGTAGACTTCGTTGAATCGGTTGCTTTCGACTTTCAGTGGCACGCGTTCTGCCACGGTGATACCAGTGCGCTGCATCATTTCGATCTTGGCCGGATTGTTGGTCAGAAGGCGAATATCGCTGATACCGAGCTTGCGGAGCAGGGCAGAGCCAATGCGAAAATCGCGCTCGTCATCTTCGAAGCCCAGTCGGTGGTTGGCTTCCACCGTGTCGAAACCCTGATCCTGCAGAGAATAGGCGCGCATCTTGTTGGCAAGGCCAATGCCGCGTCCTTCCTGATTGAGATAGAGCAGCACGCCTGCGCCTTCGGCGCCCATCTGTGCCATCGCGCCGCGCAGTTGTGGGCCGCAATCGCATTTGAGCGACCCCAGAAGATCACCGGTGAAACAGGCGGAATGCAGCCGCGTCAGCACCGGTTTGCCGGGGTCGATGCGGCCGATTTCAATCGCGTAGTGTTCTTCGGCGCCGTCATCGGGACGAAACACATGCAGGCGACCCGTTTCAGAGGCTTCCATAGGCAGGCGCGCATGAATGACATTCAGATACTTCGCAGCAGAGGTCAGGTGCCGGGAAGCAGCGATAACGCTGAGCTCGGTCAGCTCGCCAATGTCGCTGT
>JBCCUH010000365.1:0-1785 GCA_039197405.1 Pseudomonadota bacterium | reverse complement strand
TGGTTTGGGGCATTGATTCAGAGATCAGACCTTTTGGGAATCCTCAAAATGAGTCACGCAATCTGAGCGTTGGTATTAGGGGTGATTTCGCCCCCTACCGCAACAGACCCCCAAGAATAGGATTGTTATTGGACGGTCATGGTCCCCTGAAGCGCGCAGATATAAGAGTCGGCGGATTTTAAAGTACGATCGTTTTCAGTTTACAAAAAAGCCACAGATCTCAAATGGTCGTATATAAATTTACCCTATTGCGCAGAGCGCTACCCGAGGGGCGTATGTTGCTTTTCCCTATTTCAGAATGCGCTGCCTGAAGGGCGTTTGCGGTCTTCTGGGATGGCGGTGGTCCATCACAGGTGGCCCTGTGTATAGTTTGACGCCACTGGATTTGCGGGCTATCAAAATCAAGCTAGTTGCGAAAAATTATGTTCTATAAATTTCCTTAAAAATTTAAGATCATGTTTTTATTATATTCCATGTGCCGCTTTTGACAGCTGTCAAGATTGGCCTGGGCGTTCCTCGCGGGCATAGACGTCCTCGTAGCGGACGATGTCGTCCTCCCCCAGATAGGCGCCGGTCTGCACTTCGATCAGCTCCAGGTTCAGCTTGCCCGGGTTCTCCATCCGGTGGACCGCGCCCAGCGGGATATAGACGGACTGGTTCTCGCCCAGCAGTTTGACCTCATCATCCACGGTGACCTTGGCGCTGCCTGCCACCACGATCCAATGCTCGGACCGGTGGAAATGCGATTGCAGCGAAAGGGCCGCGCCGGGTTTCACGACGATGCGTTTGACCTGATAGCGGTCGGCCAGCACCAGCGTCTCGAACCAGCCCCAGGGACGGTGATCCAGTGGGAACTGGGTGGCCTGTTTCGCCCCCTTCTCCTTCAGGGCGGCGACGGCGTGCTTGACGTCCTGGGTCCGGGTCCGGTCGGCCACCAGCACGGCATCCGGTAGGGCCACCACCACGGCGTCCTTGAGGCCAATGCCCACGACCTCCAGGCCCTCGGCTTCCGACCGCAGTAATGTGTCCTGGCAGTCGATCGCCGTGGCCGGACCATGGGTGGCAACCCCGTTGTCATCACTGGGGCTGTCACGCAGCACGGCCTCCCAATCGCCGAGGTCGGACCAGCCCTGATCATATGGCACCACGGAAAGGTTCGACGCCCGCTCCATCACCGCATAGTCGATCGAGATTTCCTCGGCCTCGCCCCAAGGGGCTGGGTCGAGCCGCAGGAAACCCAGATCAGCCTGGCCGCCCTCGACGGCATGGCGCACCGGGTCGATCAGACCTGGGGCGTGGGCCTCGAAGGCCGCAATGATGGTCTTGACCTGGAAGAGGAAGATCCCGGCATTCCAAAGATAGGTGCCCGCGGCCAGCATCTCGGCCGCCTTGGCGGCATCGGGTTTTTCCACGAAGCGCTTCAGCTTGACGGGATCACCGCCCTGCCCCGCCTCGGCCAGCTCCAGATATCCATAGCCGGTCTCCGGCCGGTCCGGGCGAATGCCGAAGGTCACCAGATCCCCTGCCCTGGCCGCTTCCGCCCCCCGCGCCACAGCGGCCCGGAACGCCGCCGCATCGGGCACCACGTGATCCGAGGGCGCGACCAGCATCATGCCGTCCGGATCGACCGCCGCCAGATGCAGCGCCGCGGCCAGAACCGCAGGCGCGGTGTTGCGGCCATGTGGCTCGATCAGGATCGCCGCGGGGTCCTGGCCCACCGCCATCAACTGTTCGGCCACGATGAAGCGGAAGTCGGACCCTGTGACCACCAGAGGCGCGCCAAAC
>JBCCUH010000364.1:0-1785 GCA_039197405.1 Pseudomonadota bacterium | reverse complement strand
TCAATCGCCGCGCTCTCGCCGGTCAGGAAAGACCGGTCCATCAGCGCATCACCGCCGATTAGCGTGCCATCCACCGGCACCCGTGCACCGCTTGGCACCAGAACCGTATCGCCGATGGCCAGATCCGACACTTTGACCGTGCGCGGCCCTGACGCGGTGACGCGTTCGGCGGTATGCACCTCCAGTGCGGTCAGTTCCTTGGCCGCAGAGCGGGCCGCGCTACGGGTCTGGTGATCCATGTAGCGGCCGATCAGCAGAAAGAACGTCAGCGACAGGGCCGCGTCGAAATAGGCATGCTCGCCGCTGTTGAGTGTCTCAAAAAGGGACATGCCTGCCGCCAGGATGATTGCCAGCGAAATCGGCACGTCCATGTTCAAGCGCTGCACGCGCAATGCGCTCCAGGCGCTTTGAAAGAACGGCTGCCCGGAATATGCCACCACGGGCAGGGAAATACAGGCCGAGATCAGATGAAACAGATCGCGCGTTGCATCTGTTGCGCCGGACCAGACAGCGACCGATAGCAGCATGACATTCATCATCGCGAACCCGGCAACGGCCATACGCGTCAGCAGGGCGCGGCCCTGGGTGTCCTGCGCGCGGCTCAGCGCGTCGGCATCCAGCGGGAAAGCTTCATACCCCAGATCATGCAGGGCCGCTTCGATATCAGAGGGACTGGCGGGCCCATCAACCGTCAGGCGTTTGAGCGACAGGTTCACCCGCACCGCGTTGATCCCGCGCACAGATTTCAGCCCACGTTCAATGGTGCCGATGCAGGCGGCGCAATGCACCCCCGGCAGCGAGAATTGCAGCGACGGCCCGGCCCCGGATGCAACCTCTTGCGCCAGTGGGGCGGCGTCGCAGGCAGGGCAGGCGGACATCATGGCAGCGTCTTCACGATCACGCGCTGCTGAAAGAGGGTGCCGTCCTCGGCGCGCATCTTCAACCGCAGGTTCCAATTGCCCGCGCCGCCCTGAACCCGCGCGCGCAGGCGATTGCCGTCAAAGGCAAAATCAGGAGTCTGATCCTGCGCCACATTCGTGGCTCTGCCGAAGACCGCGCTGATGATCTGCGGCGCGACCGAACGGCCGTCTTCAAGCACAACGAGGCTCAGCTCATCGCCTTGCAGCGTGGCGGAGACATCCCACCCCAAAGCAAGCTGCGCGGCCTTGTCGCTGTCAAACGCCTGACTGGCGACATAGGAGTTTTTCACCTCCAGCCCCGGAAAGGTTTTCACAGCATTGACCGCCAGCGTGACGTTCACGCCGATAATCACGCTAAAGGCCAGACCAAAGCCCGCCAGCACATGCCATCCGGTAATCTCTCGTGTCATTTGCCTCTCCCATTGAAAGTGGTTGCCTTGCTGGCACGTTCATTGCTCGCGATGTCCTCGACCCAAAGCCGCAGGTTGGTTGTGTGGCTGTCCGCTGCAGGATCCTGCGGACGCGCGGTGACATAGACGCGTTGCAAAATAGTCTTGTTGGCTGGAACCGGCAGCGTCAACTGGCCTTCGCGTCCTTCCAGGTCAATCCGCAGGATTTCATCACTGGTCAGATTAAGATGGAACACGCGGTCCTCGCCCAGTTTGTTGCGCAGACGCACATCGTAGATATTGCGTACCGAGCCGTCAGATTGCACCACGAATGTTGGATTGCGCACCGGGCTGACCGTCAGCTCGATATCCGTGCGGATGAAAAGCGCATATAGCAGCGCAATGCCGATCAGGCTCCACATGGTGGTATAGATCAGCGTGCGCGTGCGGAACACATGTTTCCAGATCGGCTTGGG
>JBCCUH010000363.1:0-1861 GCA_039197405.1 Pseudomonadota bacterium | reverse complement strand
TTGACGAAGGTGCGGAAGCGGATCGTCTGGAAGCCGCGGTCGAGAAGGTTCTGGCCGATGGCGTGCGCACTGCGGACCTGATGCAGAAAGGCGATGGCGCCCCGGTCAGCACCTCCGAGATGGGCGACGCCGTGCTCGCTGCGCTGGACGCTTCGCTGTAGCCTGATTTTTGCCATGCCTACATTGCAAGCCTCCTGCCCTGTGCAGGGGGCTTGTTTGCATCTGGGACTTGCGCGATAGGTTAGCGCAAACACCCAAGAGACGAACTCATGATGTCCGGCAACACCCAAGGCGCCCTGTTTGCGCTGCTCGCCTTTGCGACCTATTCAACTCACGATGTGATCGTGAAGTTTCTGGGCGCTGCATATTCTCCGTTCCAGATCGTCTTTTTCTCGGTGCTCTTTGGGTTTCCGCTGGTCATGCTGATGCTGATCCAGGACGCAACCAGCGGCAACTTGCGACCCCGGCACCCGTGGTGGACGCTGCTTAGAACCACCGCGACCACGATCACCGGCGTATGCGTTTTTTATGCCTTTTCCGTGCTGCCGCTTGCGCAGGTGTATGCCATTCTTTTCGCGGCGCCTTTGCTGATCACCATCTTGTCGATTCCCATTCTGGGCGAAACCGTGAGATTGCGCCGCTGGGTGGCGGTTATCGTGGGGCTATGCGGGGTTCTTGTGGTGCTGCGCCCAGGTCAGACAGATCTCACCCTTGGTCACGCCGCTGCGCTGATGGCGGCTGTCGGCGGCGCGCTTGCCTCGATCATCGTGCGCAAGATCGGCCGGGATGAGCGCGATGTCGTTTTGCTGCTGTTTCCCATGCT
The DNA here is from genome assembly GCA_039197405.1 of Pseudomonadota bacterium. Lineage (GTDB taxonomy): Bacteria > Pseudomonadota > Alphaproteobacteria > Rhodobacterales > Rhodobacteraceae > Planktotalea. The sequence continues at coordinate 1,038 of JBCCUH010000363.1, read as the reverse complement.
GGCGAATTTTCTGGTCATGGGGGCAGCGCTGCCCTTTGTCTATCAGCCGATGCCGCTGATCCATCTGGGCGGTATCGCGGTGATGTCGCTATTGGCGTTCATCGCCTCGTCATTCGTGATCCGCGCCTACAAGGCGGGCGAGGCTGTGATCGTCGCGCCCATGCAGTACAGCCAGATCATCTGGGCCACAGTGTTCGGCATCCTTCTGTTCGGGGAAGCCATAGACACACCAACTGCCCTTGGCGCGCTCGTGATTATCGGCAGCGGTGTCTATATCGTGCTGCGCGAGGGCAAGGCGGACAATTCCGAGAACACACCTGTTCTGCGTACGCGCAGCCGGGTTGAGACAGGAACCAGCCTGCGCGTCGGACCCATCATCCGCTCGCGCCGCAACCGCCAATAACGAGCCTTGCCAAGCCGCCGCGCAAAGGCTATTCCGCGCCCAAGGTCGGGCTGTAGCGCAGCCTGGTAGCGCACCTGCTTCGGGAGCAGGGGGTCGGAGGTTCGAATCCTCTCAGCCCGACCAATTTCCTTGTGTGAACCGTCAGATGACTTTGATTTGTTCGTCATGACATCGGCGCAAGCGACCTGTCAGGCAGACAACGAACCTTCGCGCAATATGCGGCGAATTCTGGCGAAGAGCCCAGCCTGTGAATTCACATTTTTTGCTGCGAGCGCACGCATGATCTGAGACCGCCGTGATGTCGCGCTTTCTTGGCAGCCATCTTCGCGCGCGTGCAAGCCCGTGCTAGGCTCATCCATGATGTAAAGCATTTTGGTCAGGCTCGACCCCAGCTGATTGGCGAGACAGAGACAGAGAACTTAACCTGATCTCCGGCAAATCCAGAGACTTCTGGCAGTTTTGATTGAGTGGCAGGTCGCTGTCGAAAAGGCCAGACCCCGTTTAGAACGTCCAGTATATGCTATCTACATAGAACTCAAAGAACAGGCTCGCGCAGTCAGTTAGAGGCTTTGTCTGGTCGATTATCTAGTCCAACTCCATCCGCATTGTCTTACCAGAACCAATGCAGTGCACTC
>JBCCUH010000362.1:0-1870 GCA_039197405.1 Pseudomonadota bacterium | reverse complement strand
GGTGCGGCGCACCCAGGTGACCGACAGATCGCCCCCCTGCCAAGTAGGTCTCAGATGAACCGGCGCATAGGGGCGCAGCCCGACGCCGGTAAAGCTCAGGTTGCGCAGCTCATAGCTGGGATCGTCATAGGTGCGCACCGCCGGGCCGATCCGGTAATACCGCTCCGCGCCCAGTTGCCCCTCAGGCACATTGATCTGACCGGGCAACCCGTTCATCGCGACAATCTTCGATCCAATCGGCCAGGCGTCGGGCATCAGCCCATCGGTGCCAAACCTGCCCCGCAGGCGCAGGCGCACATCATAGGTCTGCGGCGCCACCAGCTCGGCGGATTGAAATTGCAGCAGCTCCCAATTGCTGGCCGATCCATCGCCGATGGCAAGCAGATTGCCGCCCACCAGCAAAGTCTCGCGGGCAATGCTCTCGAAGGCGCCATGCGCCAGCTTGATACGCAGCGCAGGCCCCCGGTCCACTATCGCGCTTGACGCGGCGAAAAGCGGGGTCTGCGTCTCGCCGATGATCGCGCGGCCCAGGGCATAGGTATTAAAGCCATAGTCGGCATCAAACGGCGCGTCATAGACGGCGATGGATCCAGGCCAGGGGTCCGCTGTGACCGCCAGATGCGGTGCATGCGCCACCTCATTACCCGTCATGAGCGGCAGATCCAGAAAAAGCGGCAGCACCGGCACCGCAGGTTGGAACGGGCGCATGGACACAGGTTCGTCGCGCAGCGGCGCAGGCTCATAAAGGTTGTGCTCGATGCGCACGGCCTCGACGATCTGGCTGCTGCCCTGCTCGATGCGATCCACCCGAAACTGCGTGTCCGATTGATCGCCCGCGAGCCGCAGAACATCGCCCGCACCGATGGCCAGCTTCGAGGGCGGCAGCGCAAAGCGTATACCTTCACGCGCCACGCGCGCCTCGCTCAGCCAGCGCTCCAGCGTCTGCCGCGCCTCGGTGCGCGTCAGCAGCAGCGGCATGTCGGTTGTCGACACCGCATGGCTGTCCTCTTCGGGCAACACGGTCTCCTCGACAACGACGTCGAAATCGCCATCCGCTTCCACGAAGGACGCGCGCACCCTGCCCGCCAGATCCGCATCTGATCCGCGCACCAGCTCCAGCGCGCCGTCAATCTCCTTGTGATCGACCAGCATCGCCGGATCGAGCGTGACATCGCTGCGCCCGTCGCGCATCAAAAAGCGCAGCACGCCGCCGCGTTCCACCGCATCAAACCCATAACGCAGCATCAAAGGTTGCAAGGCGCTGCGCGCATCGGTGACATCCGCGATATGATAGCCGCGCACCACGCCGTAAAGCGCGCTGATATCGATGCGTGTCTCCCCCGCCGCCAGGCAGATTTCCGCAACGACCGAGGACAGGGATCGCGACGTGCTGCGCCCGTTCATCCAGTGACCACGCCAATAGTTTTCCCCATCCGACCAAAGATCGCTGCGGTTGGGAAAATGCGGATATGGCCGCGCATCCCAGGCCCAGATGAACGCCCGGCTCATATCCAGCATCGGCCCACCGTATTCGTTTGAGACCGGATTATTGGCGCCTTGCGCATAATAATCCGTCATCGCGCGGATGTATTGCATCTGGATCAACTCATCGCGTTCACCGTTCGAATGATGCGGGATTTGCGATTCCGATGATTTGGGGTCCAGAAACTTGTTCGGCTGGTTCGTGCCCTTGTTGATCGCCGCGCAGCCAAACTCGGTAAACCAGATGGGTTTTGACTGCGGCACCCAGGGGCTGGCGGCACTCTGGCGCACCCCGCCAATCCGGTCGTGATGCGGGTTGAGCCACCAGTTGCGAATGTCTTTGTAGCGGTGCACCCAAGGCTCGTCATGGGCGCCATCGGTGATCGCG
>JBCCUH010000361.1:0-1876 GCA_039197405.1 Pseudomonadota bacterium | reverse complement strand
AGCAAATTGTGCACAAGCGGGCCTTCGGCATACACCATTCGGACGACAAATGGGATACGGCTGCAGGCGTACTGGTGGCCGTGGCAGCCTGCCTGTCTTTTGCCGTGCTGATCCTGAAGCTGCCAGTGTTGCCGCTGGCCGATGTGCCCAATCACATTGTGACACTTGCCAAGCTGGGCGATACGCTGCCATCGGGATCGCTGAACTACCTGCAGGTCTTCTGGACGCCGCGGCCCAACATGGCGATGGAGATGACCTATGTTCTCCTTGGTACCGGACTGGCCCCCGAAATCTTTGCGAAGCTGTTCCTGCTCACCGGGTTTTGCCTTTACATGGCGGGCATCATCGGGCTGAGCCTTATGGTGCATGGACGGATCACCCCGCTGCTGCCGGTGATCGCTGCAACATTTTTCAGCATGCCACTGCATCTGGGCTTCATGAACTATGTCTTCACCGCAGCCCTGCTGCCGGGCACAGTCGCACTCTATCTCTATATCCGCAGACAGGCACTGATCGGCGCGCTGCTGTTCGGCAACGCCGCCGGTGCGCTGCTGCTGGCGGGGCATGGGTTCGGCCTCGGAATTTTCGGCCTTGTCCTTGCCGGGTTAGAGCTTGGGCTGGGGCTGGAACGCAGGGCTGGCACATCCCGGCCTCTTTTGGAGACCATCCTCAGGGCAGTTATCATCACCGCCCTTGCCAGCCTGGTACCCATGGTCCTGATGGGCTACTATTTTTTCGACAACCCGTCCGCGAGCCTCGGGTTCAGATGGCCCGCGCTCAGGGACAAACTCTTTGAAATCGCTTTCTTTTCTCTGCCCTATGCGCGGATATTGCCGTTTGTCGTGCTGCTGTTCCTCGGGGCAGTCCTCACCGGCACCATCCTCCGCCGACGGTTTCCACTGACGCCGCTGCTGGCGGGCAGCGTACTGCTGGTTTTGCTGGCTGCCATCGCCATGCCCAGCCTGATCGGCGGGTTCGCCTATGCACACACGCGGCTCTGGAGCGTGGTCGTGGCCCTTGGTGCACTGGCCCTGATCCCACCTGTGACAACACAGTGGCGCGCCGTCATCTGGTGCACCGCCGCCGGTCTCTTTGTCTGGCAATTCGCGATCATAGCCCAGACGTGGAGCCAAAGCGCCCGCGATATCGCAAACATACGGGCTGAGTTGCAGAGCCTGGAAGAGGGGGCCTCAGTGGTTCTGGTCGATCCCGGTCGACGTCAGGGGCTTTTTTCAAAGACCCCGATGCTGCATGTCGGGGCCTATGCGGCACTGGACCGGAACGCTTTTGTCCCATCGCTCTTTGCTCTGCCCGAACAGCATCTCATCCGCTACCGCGACGATGTTGCGGCGCTGTCCAAACTGCTCAGCAAACGGCAGTTCTTTACGGACAGGGAAGGCTGGCTGGACACGGCGGCCACACACACGGATAGCGTCATCCTGCTGGGTCCCGACACGCCGGAAGGCAGAGAGGTGTCCGCGGCACTTACTGCCGTCGGGTTCACACGGACACAGGACGGGCCCGGCGTCCGCATTCTCTCCCGCGCCAAAGCGCGCTGATCTCCATAACAGGTAATCTGTCTTATGTTAAATATATGATCAGATACGCAGGATGAACGGACGGCGTGGCAAGACACCCTTGACATCCAAAATCCGCGGCGCGCCGGAGAAAAGCGGCATCAGTGCCTCCAGCCCGGCCTGGCGCAACGGCATATGCGGCACCGCGAGCACCACCGCATCATAGGCCTGCGGGCGCGGCTCAACCGTCTCTAACCCGAACTCTTTGCGCAGGTTTTCAGGGTCTGCCAAGGGGTCATGCACATCGACCTCGACACCGTAGCCTTGCAGCGCCTGAACCAGGTCAACCACTTTCGTGT
>JBCCUH010000360.1:0-1880 GCA_039197405.1 Pseudomonadota bacterium | reverse complement strand
GGCGGGGGATTTTGAATCCCCTGCGTCTACCATTCCGCCACCAGGGCCACGGAGCACCTGATACTGCGCCGCATGCAGAGCGTCCAGCCCCAACACGGCCCAATGTGCCGAAAAAACCTGGATCGGCATAACGCACAAGCTTGACGCGGGAAAACAACCATGGTCACTGCGCGCATGTTGAAACGGCTTTACGATACGACCCTGTCTTGGGCGGACCATCCCAAGGCGATCTGGATCCTTGCGCTCGTCGGCTTCGCCGAAAGCTCATTCTTTCCGATCCCGCCCGATATCCTGATGATCCCCATGATCCTCGCCCGCCCGTCGCGCGCCTGGTTGATTGCCGGCGTCTGTCTAGTGGCATCGGTGCTGGGCGGCGTGCTGGGCTATATGATCGGCGCCTTTGCCTATGAGCAGATTGGCGCGCCGATCCTGCAAAGCCTTGGCAAGGCCGACTCCATGGCGGAGTTCAGCACCCGTTTCAACGATTTTGGCTTCTGGGCCGTCCTGATCGCCGGGCTGACGCCCTTTCCCTATAAAGTCATCACTATCATGTCCGGCTGGACTGCGATGCCTTTCGGTGTGTTCATGGCCACATCGATCCTGGCGCGCGGATTGCGTTTCTTTATTGTTGCTGCGCTGCTGTGGAAATTTGGCGCACCCATCAAGGACTTCATTGAAAAGCAACTGCCATTGATGTTCGTGTTGTTCATCATCCTGCTCTTCGGGGGCTTTTACGTGACGAAATTCCTATGACCTGCGCGACATACACCCGCCTGGCGATTGCAGGCTCTGCACTTTTGTTGCTGGGCGCGCTGGCCTTTCAGTACATCGGCGAGATGCCGCCTTGCAAACTGTGCTACTGGCAACGCTACCCACATGTGGCCGCCATCGTCATCGGCGTTATCGCGCTGCTTGCCGGTCTGCGCGGTCTGACCCTGCTTGGCGCGCTGGCAGCTCTGACCACCGCAGCCATCGGCGGCTATCACACAGGCGTTGAGCGTGGCTGGTGGGAAGGCCCAACCTCCTGCACCTCGGGCGATGTCGGCGGGCTGACCCCGGAAGAGCTGATGGCGCAGATCATGTCCGCCCCGCTGGTGCGCTGCGATGAAGTGCCTTGGGAGCTGTTTACACTGTCGATGGCCAGCTGGAACATGCTCGCCTCGCTGGCGCTTGCCGGGCTTTGGCTTTTGGCCTGGCGCGCGGGCTGACGAGCAACCTAGCGAATGCGCGTTGACAGCAGCAGATTGGTCTCGGACGTGGCAACCCCATCGAGCTTGCGGATGCGCGCCAGCACCTGATCCAGCGCCTCCAGCGTTTGCGTTCCGATCTCCACGATCATGTCCCACCGCCCGTTGGTGGAATGCACCGCCTGCACATCCGGCATGCCGGTCAGCGACCGGGTGATCCGCTCCGCGCCGCGCCCCTCGACACCCAGCATCATCAAGCCGCGCACCGGGTGCACTTCGTGATCGCCTTTCAGCACCGCCTGATAGCCCAGTATGACGCCCCGCGCCTCCAGCTTGGCGATGCGGGTGCGCACGGTGGCGCGGGTAACGCCCAATTCGGCAGACAGATCCGAGACAGACGCGCGGGCGTTCTTGCGCAATGCGGCGACAAGGTCCGTGTCCAATTCATCCATTCTGATCACCATGGCGTATCATTTTGATCAAATATAGATCATATTGATCACTTATCAATCTCGCAACCATCCAGAAAGACAACTACCACAAGTGCAATCATTTGCAGGAGCCCGTCCATATGTCTCAAAAAGCCGTTCTTATAGGATGCCCCGTCGACAGCGGTAAAGCGCGTCAGGGCTGTCTCATGGGTCCTGATGCCTTTCGGATCGCCGGATTGCCCACTGGCCTAAAAGACCTTGG
>JBCCUH010000359.1:0-1897 GCA_039197405.1 Pseudomonadota bacterium | reverse complement strand
GGCCGCGATCTCGGCCGGGCTGGCCACATCGAAGGTGGTCACGCCTGCGGCCCAAAGATTGGCCAACACCGCCGGATCCGGATTGGCCTTGACCGCATAGGTCACAAGCCCGTCAAACCCGTCCAGAAACCGCCGCGCGGTGCTGTCCAACCGGCACTTGGAAAAGACGTAGAAAGGATCGTCCGGCCGGGCAACGGCAAGGTGATCTGCGATCTTGTCAAGCAAAGGGGGGCGGCCGTCTGCCGGGATATCTGTCATGCAAAGCCTGCTCGGTTTTTCCTCAGCCTTGCCCGCATTTCCATCGCAATCGAGCGGCACTTCTGTCATATTGCACAGAGTTTTGGGCAATATGACGAGCCAACAGTGACTATCGACGACAAAGATACGCAATTAATCGCGCTCCTGCGACGCGATGCGCGTGCGCCCGTGTCGTCGCTCGCCCGCGATCTCGGGCTGGCGCGCACCACCGTTCAGGCCCGTATCGAGCGGCTGGAACGCCAAGGCTACATCACCGGCTATACCCTGCGCGAAGGCCGCAACGCCCAGCCCATGCTGCAGGCAACCGCGCTTTTGTCGATCGAACCGCGCAGCGGCCCCGCCGTTCTTACCGTTCTGAAATCCCTGCCGCAGGTGGAAACGGTGCACACCGTCTCTGGCAGGGTCGATCTGATCGTCACTCTGGCGGCATCCGACACCCAGACGCTGGATCGCGTGCTGGACGAAATCGGCACCACGCGCGGTGTGCAAAGCTCCGAAAGCCTGATCCACCTGACCACGAAAATCGACCGCGGCCCCTTGCGCGGCGGTTAAACCCGAAATTGGCCCAAACTCCCTTTTCCTTTACCGCCGCTTTGGGTATTCGGTGCCAAATCCGCTTACATGATCGAAGGTGCCGCAATGGCCATGGACAAGACATTCAACGCAGCCGAAGCCGAAGCCCGGCTCTACGCCGCATGGGAAAAGGCAGGCTGTTTCACGGCAGGCGCAAATGCCAAACCCGGCGCCAGCACCTATTGCATCATGATCCCGCCCCCCAATGTGACCGGCGTTCTGCATATGGGCCATGCCTTCAACAACACGCTTCAGGACATTCTGATGCGCTGGAAGCGGATGCAGGGCTATGACACGCTCTGGCAGCCTGGCACCGATCACGCCGGCATCGCTACACAGATGGTGGTGGAGCGTAAACTGGCGCAGGAAGGCAACGCAGGCCGCCGCGAACTGGGTCGCGAGAGATTTCTCGAAAAAGTCTGGGAGTGGAAAGGCGAGTCTGGCGGCACCATCGTCAACCAGCTCAAGCGTCTCGGCGCCTCCTGCGACTGGTCCCGCGAGGCTTTTACCATGTCCGGCGCCCCCGGTGCACCTGCCGATGTGGCCGGCGGCAATTTCCACGATGCGGTGATCAAGGTTTTCGTCGATATGTACGAAAAAGGATATATCTACCGCGGCAAGCGTCTGGTGAACTGGGACCCGCATTTCGAAACCGCGATCTCTGATCTGGAGGTCGAGAACATCGAAACGCCGGGTCATATGTGGCACTTCAAATACCCGCTCGCGGGCGGTGCGACATATACCTATGTCGAGAAAGATGAAGACGGAAATATCACGCTGGAAGAGACGCGCGATTACATCTCCATCGCTACCACGCGACCTGAGACCATGCTCGGCGACGGCGCTGTTGCAGTTCATCCATCAGATGAACGATACGCGCCAATCGTCGGACAACTCTGCGAAATTCCTGTTGGCCCGAAGGAGCATCGTCGCCAGATCCCGATCATCACCGATGAGTATCCCGATCCTGACTTCGGCTCCGGTGCAGTGAAAATCACCGGCGCCCATGACTTTAACGACTATCAGGTCGCCAAACGCGGCGGCATTCCGATGTATCGCCTGATGG
>JBCCUH010000358.1:0-1902 GCA_039197405.1 Pseudomonadota bacterium | reverse complement strand
GCGGGCAATCTTTATGTCAATCGCAACCAGATCGGCGCGGTTGTCGGCAGCCAGCCTTTTGGCGGTGACGGGCTGTCGGGGACTGGTCCCAAGGCCGGCGGGCCGCTTTATCTGACGCGGTTTTTTGCGCGCGATGCGGCAAGCGCAGCAGGTAGCTGGAGCGCAGCGTGTGACATGGCGGCGCTGCAAAAAGCCATTGCGGCCGCTGCGCCTGACACCGAGCTGTCGCGTATCGAGATGCCGGGGCCAACCGGTGAGACCAATACGCTGACGGTAAGCCCGCGCGCGCCGCTGCTGTGCATGGGGCCCGGGGCAGAGGCGGCGCGCAGCCAAGGCGCGTTGGTTGCTGCTTTGGGAGGGATTGCGGTGCTGTGCGACGGGGAGGTCACGCCAGATCAGCTAGCTGGATTGTCAGGCATTTCCGGCGCCATCCATTGGGGCGCGGATGCGCGGGATTATGCCCAGGCTTTGGCGCGGCGCGATGGGGCGATTTTGCCCTTGATCACCGGCGCGCCGGCCCTGGCGGATGTCGTTCAGGAAAAGCATCTGTGCGTTGATACAACCGCCTCTGGCGGCAACGCGGATCTGCTGGCGGGATAAGGGGGCCTTTCGGGCCAAGCACAAAAGGCTACCGGATCGGATCGAAAAGCGCGTCTTTCATCGTGCAATCGCGGATCACGTCGCGCCCGCAGGGCACCGGGTCCAGTTCTTTCGAAAGGCACAGGCGGGCCTCCTGTATGCGGCCAGCCTTGCAGGTTATGGTCAACATATCCGCGTCTATTTTCGGGTTGGCTTTGAGAAACGCTTCCTCGACCACTTTCGCCGGGACCTTGATGGGTTTGTCCAGCCTGCGAAACACCGCCGGGCGTTTGATCTGCCCATAGGCCTTGCGCGACAGGTCATAGTAAGCGCGCGCACTGAGGCCAGAACAGGTGCCGTGCTTCTTCCATTGATGCCAGGCCAGCCCACCCGTTCCCATGATGTCCTTCATTGCGCCGGTCATGCCGCGTGATGGCGGGCGTTCGGCGGTGCGGCAATAGGAGGGCCAGCCGCGATGGAACTGCGGCCAAAGCCCATGCAAGGTCCAGCCGAATTCGTTGCGGGCATCGCATTGGTCTGACCCGCGCGCATCGCCTTCCAGGGCGCACCAGTTGGGGGTCCAGCTGAGTGCCAGCACGTAATAGTCAAATTCACCCGCGCGTTCGCCTTCGGCGCGCAGGGGCGCGGCGAACATCAGCATCAGGGCAAGCAGGATACGCATTTACTCTTTCCTCTTTGGGCCTTGGTGACTATATACAGCTCAAGTTCCCCTACAATGGAAACCCGCACCCCTGAAAAAGGTGCCGCCCTCGCCGGGCGATGGGGAAGGCTTGTTTGAAGGAGAGATGTGATGGGCAAACCGATCATGGCAAAGGCCACAGCCGTCTGGCTGGTGGACAACACGACAATCAGTTTCAAGCAGATTGCGGATTTTGTCGGCATGCATGAGCTGGAAATTCAGGGCATTGCAGATGGTGATGTGGCTGCCGGTGTCAAAGGGTTTGATCCGATTGCCAACAATCAGCTGACGCAGGAGGAAATTGATGCCGCCGAGGGCAATCCGCTGCACAAGCTGAAGCTGAAGTTCAACGCAGCTGCGCAGGGCGAGGAAAAGCGTCGCGGCCCGCGCTACACACCGCTCAGCAAGCGTCAGGATCGCCCCGCATCGATTCTGTGGCTGGTCAAGTTCCACCCTGAGCTGTCCGATGGTCAGATCAGCAAGCTGGTGGGCACGACCAAGCCGACCATTCAGGCGATCCGTGAGCGGACCCATTGGAATATTGCCAACATTCAGCCGATTGACCCGGTTGCGCTGGGTCTGTGCAAACAGTCCGAGCTGGATATGGCCGTGCAGAAAGCGGC
>JBCCUH010000357.1:0-1910 GCA_039197405.1 Pseudomonadota bacterium | reverse complement strand
TGGAGAATGTGGCCAGCGTGGCAAACTCGCCCGATTATACTTTTGTAGAGGCTGATATCCGCGACCGCGCGGCGCTGGATCGGGTGTTTGCCACCCATGCGCCGGATGCGGTGATGCATCTGGCTGCCGAATCCCATGTGGACCGTTCGATTGACGGGCCGGGGACCTTTATCGAGACAAATATCACGGGCACCTACACTCTGCTTGAGGCCGCGCGCGCCCATTGGCACGCGCAAGGCCAACCGGAAGGGTTCCGCTTTCACCATATCTCGACCGATGAGGTCTTTGGCTCGCTGGGCGAAACCGGCATGTTCATCGAAGACACGCCCTATGATCCGCGCTCGCCCTATTCTGCGTCAAAGGCGGCCAGCGACCATCTGGTGCGTGCCTGGCATGAAACCTACGGGCTGCCGGTGGTTCTGTCGAATTGCTCGAACAATTACGGGCCGTTTCATTTTCCCGAAAAGCTGATCCCGGTGGTGATCCTGAACGCTTTGGCGGGCCAGCCGATCCCGGTATACGGCAAGGGCGAGAACGTGCGCGACTGGCTTTATGTCGAGGATCACGCCGACGCGCTGCTGACCGTGCTGCAAAAGGGCAGGGTGGGGCGGTCTTACAATATCGGCGGCGAGAATGAGGCCCGCAATATCGATCTGGTGCAGATGATCTGCGCCATTCTGGATGACAAACGCCCCCAAAACAGACCCTATTCCAAGCAAATCACCTTTGTCACTGACCGTCCGGGCCATGATCTGCGCTATGCCATCGACCCGACGCGCATTCGTTTGGAACTGGGCTGGCGTCCCTCGGTCACGCTGGAAGAGGGGTTGGAGAAGACGGTGCAGTGGTATCTGGATAATGAAAGCTGGTGGCGGGTCCTGCAGGACCGGCAGGGAGTCGGGGAACGGCTGGGGGTAAAGGCATGATCCTGGTCTTTGGTCAGACCGGTCAAGTGGCACGGGAACTGGCAGCATATCGGGATGTGCTGTGCCTGGACCGCTCGGCTGCGGATCTGTCCGATCCGGGTGCCTGCGCGCAGGCCATCCGCAGTCATGCCCCGGATGCGGTCATCAACGCCGCTGCCTATACCGCTGTGGACCGGGCCGAGGAGGACGAGGCACAGGCCACGATCATCAATGGCGAGGCCCCGGGCGCAATGGCGCAGATCTGCGCCGAACTGGGAATTCCACTGGTCCATATCTCGACCGATTATGTGTTTGACGGAGGCGGCGACAGGCCATGGCATCCCGAAGATGCAACCGCGCCGCTGGGAGCCTATGGGCGATCCAAGCTCAGCGGTGAGCAGGCGGTGACCGGGGCAGGGGGCGCTTATGCGATCCTGCGCACCTCGTGGGTGGTTTCGGCGCATGGGGCGAATTTCGTCAAAACCATGCTGCGTCTGGGCCGCGAGCGGGACCGGCTGACCATCGTGGCCAACCAGATCGGCGGCCCGACCCCGGCGCGCGCCATTGCGGCGGCCTGTATCGGGATAGCTGGGCAGCTTGTGGCTGATCAGGATAAAGCCGGGATTTATCATTTCTCGGGCGCGCCGGATGTCAGCTGGGCCGGTTTCGCGCGCGAAATCTTTACGCAGGCGGGGATTGCCTGTGATGTGGTGGGCATTCCCAGCTCGGATTATCCGACGCCAGCCAGCCGGCCGCTGAATTCGCGGCTGGATTGCACCACGTTAGAGACAGTTTTTGACATCCCGCGCCCGGATTGGCGGCAGGGTCTAAGCGATATTATGAAGGATCTGGGAGAGGTTTGATGACACAGCGCAAGGGGATCATCCTGGCGGGCGGCAGCGGCACGCGGCTTTATCCGATCACGATGGGGCTGTCCAAGCAATTGCTGCCGATCTATGACAAACCGATGATCTTCTACCCGCTCAGCGTGCTGATGCTGGCTGG
>JBCCUH010000356.1:0-1915 GCA_039197405.1 Pseudomonadota bacterium | reverse complement strand
GGGGTCGTGGGATTTTCAGGCGGTCGACAGGCTTTTCCGATCCTGAAAGAGCGCAAGGACCAGCAATCCACATCGCTCTTGGGCGGTCGGCAACGGATGGTGGCCATAGGCCGCGCTGATGGCCAACCCTGATCTGATCCTCTTTGACGAAATCAGCCTCGGTCTCGCCCCGATCATCATCCGGGACATCTATGATGCGCCGCCCGGTATCATCGGCGAAGGCATGAGAGCAGTAATTGTTGAGCAGGACATCTCCAAGGCCCTGTCCGTCTCGTCCCGGGTCTACTTTCTGCAGGAAGGGCGCGTGTTGCTCGAAGGGGCATCACACAGTGTGTCGCGCGCGGAACTCTCGCGCGCGTATTTCGAGATTGAGTGAGATGGACTGAGTTAATGCAATCGTGCAAGGTACTCTGCTTGGCGGGCTCTATGCGCTTTTTGCAGCCGGGCTGTCGTTGATTTTCGGCGTAATGTGGCTGGTGAATATCGCCCATGGCGATCTCATTGTTCTTGCGGCTTACCTTGGGCTGACGGTCACCAGCGCCACGGGGCTGAACCCCTTCTGGCGCTGCTGATCGTTGTCCCCACGATGGCAGCGCTTATTTACGTTCTGCAATGGCGTCTCCTGAACCAGATGTTGGGCGATGACTTGCTGCCGCCGCTTCTCGTTACATTCGGCCTGAGCGTGATCGCTCAGAGCGCGCTCTTGGACGGCTACAGCGCCGATGCGCAGAAAATGGACGTCGGCGCACTGGAGACCGCAAGCATTGCCGTTGGTGGCTTGACGCTGGGGGTGCTGCCGCTCCCGACTTTTGCCGCAGCCGTTTCGGTGACCTGGCGCCTGCAATGGACATTCTATCACACCGCTATGGGCCGCGCTTTTCGCGCTGTTTCGAACAATAAGGATATTGCGCAGCTGATGGGGTTGAATCGCCGGCATGTCTTCGGGCTTGCCATGGCGCTGGCCTTGGGGTTGACGGCCATTGCCGGCATTCTGCTGGGCATTCGCACCAGTTTTTGATCCGTCCATCGGCGGAGGCCGCCCGATCTTTGGCTTCGAGGCCGTGATCATCGGCGGCCTTGGCTACCTATGGGGCGCTTTGGCGGTTGGCGTGATTTTGGGCGTGGCCCAAACCATCGGCGCAAAGATCGACTCCTGTTGCCAAATCCTGTCCGGTCACATCGTCTTTCTCATCATTCTTGCCGCTCCTCCAAACGGCCTGTTCCCGAGGATCAACGGATGAATGTGCAGAAATACACCGTTTCCCGATCTTCGAAGGTGTCCCAAATTTTAGCCCTGTCAGCGATTGTGGTTGTTGCCGCGCCGATCACCGCGCTCTGATGGGCGGGGCGCGCCAATATGCGCTTGATGGGCCGGCTGTTCTTGTACCTCGCGCTCGCCTCGCTGCGGAAGCTCATGGCTGGATATGCCGGTCTGATCTCGGTCGGGCAGCAGGCTTTTGTCAGCTTCGGCGGTTACATGCTGTTCGCCCTGACGATGTTCGCAGGTCTGCATCCCTCGGCAGCGATTGCCGCCGTAGGCGTGTTGGGCGCACTGGTCTCCATCCCGGTTGCGGTGTTGATCTTCCGCTTACGCGGGGCCTATCTCACCATTGGCACTTGGGTTGTGGCAGAGATGTTTCGGCTGGGCCTTGCGCGGGTCTCGGCATTGGGTGGCGGCTCAGGCTCCTCGCTGCCGGTTGCCACCGTCAGATCGCTTGCGTCCAAACGGGCGATGCGGGAATGCCTGAGCTACTGGCTGGCGCTTGGTGCCACGGTGCTGGCAATCGCGGCCGTCTACTTTTTTCTCCGTTCACGCAGGGGCTGGCGCTGACGGCGATCCGCGACAAGGGACTGGCGGCTGGCAGCCTTTGTATCGCATCTGGCGCACGAAATTCACTATCTACATCGTCACCTC
>JBCCUH010000355.1:0-1920 GCA_039197405.1 Pseudomonadota bacterium | reverse complement strand
GCCTATGTGATCTACGATGCCAGCACGACCGGCGGGCCGCGCATCACCGTCACGCAAGGCGATATCCGCGCCATCCAACTGGCAAAAAGCGCGCTTTATGCCGGTGCGCGGCTGCTGATGGATGAGATGGGCGTGGACCGGGTGGACCGGGTGGTTCTGGCCGGTGCCTTTGGCGCGCATATCTCGCCCAAACACGCCATGGTGCTGGGCATGATCCCGGATGCGCCGCTGGACAAAGTCACCAGCGCAGGCAACGCCGCCGGAACCGGCGCCCGGATTGCGCTCTGCAATCTTGGTGCGCGGGCCGAGATCGAGCGCGTGGTCGGGGAGATCACCAAGGTGGAAACCGCCATCGAGCCGAAGTTTCAGGATCATTTCGTTGCGGCCAATGCCATCCCGCACAAGACCGATCCCTTCCCGGAACTGGCCAAGATCACAAACCTGCCAGATGTCAGTTTCAACACAGGCGGGCGCGATGGCGAGGCCGAAGGTGGCGGACGCCGTCGCAGGCGGCGCGGCTAACCGCTTGACCCTGCCCTGCGCGGGGCTTATCCAAACCGCAGCGGCGGGTATGGTGAAAAGGTATCACGGCAGCTTCCCAAGCTTTAGTTACGGGTTCGATTCCCGTTACCCGCTCCAGCGTTTTTCAAACCTCTCCACAGCAGCGTAATGCCCGGCGGTGCGCGATTTTGCGCGCGCATTGCGACTTTGTGTCTTTCTGCGCTAGGTTTTGACATACTTGTTTCTTTGATTTCGCTGATAAATGTCTGATACATCCGAATTTTCCCGGCTTTACGAATTACTGTCGCCCCTGCCGAGAGACCAACCGGTTTTGATATCCGAAGGCGCCGCTTTGACTGCATCCGATCTTGCGGATCGGGCACAGCATTTGTGGACGTCTCTCAGCGCGATACCTGCAGGTACGCGTATCGCAACGCGGCTACCTGATGCGCCATCGACGGCATTTACACTGCTCGCGCTCAGCCATCATGTGCAGGTCATGGCGCTCAACCCCGCCCTGACAGCGACAGAGACGCGCAGCGCATTGGCCGGCAGCGGCGCGCGGGCGCTGCTTTGCCTGCCGGATGATCCGGTGGCGCGGAGCCTCGATATCCCATGCGCGCATGTATCGACGGATGGGGATTTCATTGTTCCCGACATTGGCGGGGCGCAAACAGATCGGGCAACGGAATGGGTGGGCGTGGTCCTGATGACCTCAGGCTCCACCGGAACGCCCAAACGCGTGCCTTTGACCTGCGCACAGCTGTACCGCTCTGCCGATCGTATTGCCCGCGCGCTGCAGCTCTCTGAGCAGGATCGCGCGGTACATGCGCTGCCGATGTTTCATATCGGTGCGCTCGTTGATCTACTTCTGGCGCCGCTGCTGGCCAAGGGATCGGTGGCATTCGCAACTGGCATGGGTGCAGGTCCCTTGCGCGATGCGGTCTTGCAGAATGGCGGGACGTGGATGCAGTTGGTGCCGACGATGCTGAACCGTCTGCGTGCGGATTTGAGCCCGGAAGAAACCTCCCAAATGGGTGCACAGCTGCGCTTCATCCGCTCTGTCTCTTCCGATCTGGCCCCGGATGTGCAGACCCGCGCCGAAGCGCTTTTCGCCGGAACCCCGATCATCCAGATGTTCGGTATGACCGAGACAGCCGGGCAGATCACCACCAATCCCTTGCCGCCGCAAACCCGTAAGCTTGGCTCGGTGGGTCGCGCTTTCGAATGCGGCCTGCGCATCAACGATCTGGACGAGATCGAGGTGCAGAGCGATGCGGTCACATCGGGTTATGAAGGCCTGCCCCGCCACGCGCATTTCACCAATGACGGCTGGCTGCAAACCGGGGATCTGGGCACCATAGACGAGGATGGGTTTGTTTTTCTGACCGGACGCGCGAAAGAGATCATCAATCGCGG
>JBCCUH010000354.1:0-1936 GCA_039197405.1 Pseudomonadota bacterium | reverse complement strand
TTGCCCCCCTTGGCCTGCGGCCAATTCCCCCCAAGGTATTTGCTGCAAGAGGAAGACATTACAGGGCCGAGCGCTGCAGCATGCCGAAGAGATCGCGGGGATCGTCAGGGTCGGCCAGCATATCGAGATGCGTGTAGTGGCCAGTATCCAGCGCCGCGCTGCGGATGTATTTCAGGGCCGAGAAATCCTCGATGGCGAAGCCGACGCTATCAAAGACGGTGATCTGATCTTGCGCAGTGCGCCCTTCGGCTTGTCCGGCCAGCACCTGCCAAAGCTCCGTCACGGGGAAGTCGTCAGCCATTTGTTGAATGTCGCCTTCGATGCGGGTCTGGGGCGGGAATTCCACGAAAACATCGCTTTTTTCCAGGATTGCAGGGGCGAGTTCCGTCTTGCCCGGACAATCGCCGCCAATGGCGTTGATATGCACACCAGCGCCGACCATGTTTTCGCTGAGGATCGTTGCATTGGCTTTGTCAGAGGTG
Organism: Pseudomonadota bacterium; assembly: GCA_039197405.1. Taxonomy (GTDB): domain Bacteria; phylum Pseudomonadota; class Alphaproteobacteria; order Rhodobacterales; family Rhodobacteraceae; genus Planktotalea. Next base: position 1,454 of record JBCCUH010000354.1, on the reverse strand, counting down.
CAGGTGGTGATGATACCGGCGCCCAGAATGGCCTCTTCGGCGGTGGCGCAGGGCACTGCACGCAGGCCCGCTGCGCGCAGGTTTTCGGCGCATTTCTCCGTCGCGGCGGTGTCGATGTCATAAAGGCGGATTTCCTCGATCCCGCAAACCGCCTGCATGGCCAGGCTTTGAAACTCTGATTGGGCGCCATTGCCGATCATTGCCATGACCTTCGTGCCCCTCGGCGCCAGCGCGCGCGCGGCCATGGCTGAGGTCGCGGCGGTACGCAGCGCTGTGAGCAGGGTCATTTCGGACAGGAGCACCGGATACCCAGTGCCCACATCCGCGAGCAATCCAAAGGCGGTGACGGTCTGAAAACCTGTGCGTGTGTTTCCGGGGTGACCGTTCACATATTTGAAGCCGTAAACCGCACCGTCTGATGTGGGCATCAGTTCGATCACACCTTCGGCGGAGTGGCTGGCCACGCGCGGGGTTTTGTCAAAAAGCTCCCAGCGCCGGAAATCGGCCTCGATGGCATCGGCAAGGTCACGCAGCACTTTACGCAGGCCGATGTGATGCACGATCTGCATCATGTGATCGACCGAGACAAAGGGAACGAGCGCTTTTTCAGATGGGGTCATGTATGTGGCTCCTCAGCTATAGGCGCGGGTGGGGCGGTCGAAAACGCGGCGCCCGAGGGCGGAGCAGGCAAGGTCGGTCATCACCTGGGCTGTGCGCCCGCGCTCATCCAGGAAGGGGTTCAATTCGACCAGATCCAGCGAACTCATCACTCCGCTGTCGCAGAGCATCTCCATCACCAGGTGCGCCTCGCGCAGGGTCGCACCGCCAGGCACCGTTGTTCCGACGGCAGGAGCGAAGGAGGGGTCAAGAAAATCCACGTCAAGCGAAACATGCAGCAGCCCGCCAGCTGCCTTGACGCGGTCCAGAAAGGAAGCAAGCGGCCTGGCGATGCCATGCTCATCAATTTCGCGCATGTCGTGATAGGCAACGGCGCTGTCCTGCAGTGCAGCTTTTTCCGCCGGATCGACAGAGCGCAGGCCCAGCAGCGCAACCTGTGATTCCGGGATCGGGTTGGTGACATGCGGGAACCCTTGAAACCCATCACGCCCGGTCAAATACCCCAAGGGGGTTCCGTGCAGATTGCCACTGGCGGACGTCAGGGGCGTGTGAAAATCGCTGTGGGCATCGAGCCAGAGCACAAAAAGCGGCCTGCCCAGTTTTGCAGCATGGGCGGCCATGCCGTGGCAGGTGCCCAGCGACAGGCTGTGATCGCCGCCCAGAAAGATCGGCAGGCCGGATCTGGCTGCGTCCTGCGCTGCCTGCGACAGAACACGGGTCCAGCCGATGGTTTCGGCCCGCATCACCCCCGGACCGCTGCCGTCAATCTGCGTCAGATCGGGCAGGGTGGTATTGCCGCGGTCTTCAACCTCCAGCCCCAGGTCTTTCAGGCCAGA
>JBCCUH010000353.1:0-1936 GCA_039197405.1 Pseudomonadota bacterium | reverse complement strand
TTTGATCGCGCGCATGGCCGCCAAGGCCACCTTGTCCTTGCGCCGCGCCATGGAGGGCAGCTTGCTGACCCCGATCCCGTGTTCGGCGGAAAAGCTGCCGCCCAGTTGCAGGGTGACATCTTCCACGGTTTCGGTGATCCGCGACTGCACCTCGGGGTCCTGGCTTCTGCCCCAGACGGCATAGTGGACATTTCCGTCACCAAGATGTGACACCATCATTGGAGTTGCTCCGGGATCTATCTGTGGCAGCTTCTGTTCCATTGTTTCAATGAATTCCGCTACCTTTTCGAGGGGCACTGCGATATCGTGGTTGATCAGCGGTTTGTGAGCAAACGACACTTCCGCCGCGGCTTCACGGCGTTCCCACATGGCGCGGCGCTGCGCTTCGTTTTGCGCAACAGTGGCATCCAGCAAGGCCCCGCTTTCGAAAAGCTCGCCCAAGATCGTTTCAAATTCGGCGACAAGTGGGATTTTTCCGTCGGAACCAGCGTTGGCTTTGTTTTCGATTGTCGTGCCGATCTCGACCATAATGTTCACGTCATAAGGCGCGTCAAAGGGCTCGCGGGCGTCCGGTGTGATCGCGAGATGGCGAGTGATATACGCGCGCGGCATAAACTCAAAGGCTTCCACCGCGCCACCGGTTTTGTCTTGCAGGCGGTGCAGCAGCTCCAGCGATGCTGCGATAGACGGCGCCGCCACCATGGCGGTGGCATAGGCCAGCGGTTTCGGGGACAGTTTGAGCACCGCTTTGGTGATGATGCCCAGCGTTCCTTCGGCGCCGATCACGAGGTGCTTGAGGTTGTAGCCAGAATTGTCCTTGCGCAATTCGCTCATCAGGTCGGCGATCTCACCATTTGGCAGCACCACTTCGATCCCGAGCACCAGATCGCGGGTATTGCCATATCGCACCACATTGGAGCCGCCCGCATTGGTGCCCAGATTGCCACCGATCATGCAGGTGCCGCGAGCGCCGAAGGTCAGCGGAAAGACCAGCCCTTCCGCGTTTGCCGCATCATGGATGTCCGACAGGACTGCTCCGGCCTCGACAATGGCGATCCGTGATGAGGGGCGCACCTCGATGATCCGGTTCATCCGGTCCATGGAGATCATGATCTGTCCGGTGCCCGAGACCGCGCCAGTCAGACCTGTGTTGCCACCCACAGGAACAACGGGGGTGCCGGTTTCATTGGCCAGTTTCACGATTTGCGAGACTTCTTCGGTGGTTGCGGGGCGCACCACGGCGATGGGATCGGCCTGATACCGCGGGATCCAGCCGGTTTGCCATTTGGCTCTATCTGACCCGGTTAATACGTATTTCGCGCCAACGATGGCTTGCAAGCGATCCAGCATATCCAATCCTCGAATATTTCTGCGGAGACTGTGTCAGGGCCGCAGGGCTGTCAATGCATCTTTCAGGGGAGCGGGGTCATCAAACCCAAGACGCACCGGCAGCGTCACCACTTTCTGGCGAAACTGCGCGGGCAGGCGCACGGCGTCCTTCTCGGTGGTCACCAGTTGTGCGCCGCGCATCAGCGCGTCATTTTCCAGCCTTTGCATCAGGGCAGGGGTCAGTTTCTGGTGATCCGAGAGGGCTTCAGCATGCAGGATGTTGGCCCCCATGGCGCGCAGGGTGGTGAAGAATTTCTCGGGATGGCCGATGCCGGCAAAGGCGAGACAATCCGCGCCTGCGAAGTCAAAGCCGGTTTGCAGCGGATCGAGGGTGCCGATGGCGTGGGTCAGATCATGGGGCGGCAAGGCCTCGTGAAAGCGGCGCTGATCGTCCTCAGTGCCAATGGACAGCAGGATATCGGCGCGGGCAAATCCGGCGGCGACAGGTTCACGCAAGGGGCCGGCGGGGATGCAGCGTGCGTTGCCAAACCCTTTGGCGGCATCGACGACGATCAGCGAAAGATCCTTGTGCACCGCAGGGTTCTGA
>JBCCUH010000352.1:0-1950 GCA_039197405.1 Pseudomonadota bacterium | reverse complement strand
CGCGGGGCGACTGCGCGTCTTTGGCGAGACCGCGGCTGTGCAGGCCAGCTTTGCCAGTGATTTTTCCGTGCCGAGTGAGATCGCACCTTCACCGTCGACCGCCCTGAAAGCGCTTGGGCCCCGGCGGAAGGTGCGGGAGGGCCCGATCACCTATTCTGCCTTTGGTCGTATTCGGCCTGGCAAGGGGTTCGAACTGCTGCCCGGGGCCATTGCGCATGCCCTTGCGGCGCGCCCCGGCATACGGTTCTGCATCCACGCAACACCGCACAAGGCGACGCAGGCGGATCTGGACCTTTTGGCCGCGTTTGACGCGCTGGGGCCAAACGTCGAGGTGATCGGGCGCGAGGTTAGCGGAGCGGAGTACGCGCACCTGCTGGATCGCGCTGACGTGGCCGTGTTGCCTTATGATCCTGCGGTCTATGGTGAGCGTGGGTCGGGGATATTTAACGAGTGCGCACAGCTCGGCATGCCTGTGCTGGCCACGAAAGGGTGCAGTTTTGCCGAGGCCGCGATTGCCGCGAACCGCGCGGTTGAGATCGCTGACTACAGCCCGCAAGCCTTGGGCGATGCGATTGTCACGGCAACGGATGGTTTTGAGGACCTGAGCGCGCGGTGCTATGCCCACGCGCTGGACATGGCCGATGGGTCGGAGTCGCCCGATCTGGGGGCAGTTTTGCGGGAAACCGCGCGGGCCGCAGGCGCGCGTATACCGCGCCCAAGGGGAGCCCTGCCGCTGTTTTTGCGGGCACGGATGCTGCACCGGCTGCGGGAGGTTGCGCGAATTACCACCATTCGAAAAGCGCGGGCGCATGACAGCGCCGATTGAGAGAAAGCGCGGTTGCGCGGGCCCGCGCCGCGATCTAACCTGCGCCGCAATCGCCATTTGTTTTTAGGAGGTTGCGCCCGTGTCTTTTACCGCAAAGAGAGTTCTCGTGACCGGGGGCGCCGGTTTTCTGGGCTCGCACCTGTGTGAACGGCTTGTTGCCGCCGGCGATGAGGTGCTGTGCGTCGACAACTTCTTCACCGGTCGTCGCGGTAATGTCGCCCATCTGCTTGAAAAGCCGAACTTTGAACTGGTGCGCCACGATGTGACGTTTCCCTATTACGTCGAAGATGACGAGATCTATAACCTCGCCTGCCCAGCCTCGCCCATCCACTACCAGCATGACCCGGTGCAGACGACCAAGACCTCGGTCCATGGGGCGATCAACATGCTTGGGTTGGCCAAGCGGACGCGGGCGAAGATCCTGCAAGCGTCCACGTCAGAAGTCTATGGTGATCCGGTCCAGCATCCGCAGCCTGAAAGCTATTGGGGCAACGTGAACCCGATCGGTCCCCGGTCGTGCTATGACGAAGGAAAACGCTGCGCCGAGACGCTGTTTTTTGACTATCACCGCCAGCATGGGCTGCGCATCAAGGTGATGCGGATCTTCAATACCTATGGTCCGCGGATGCATCCCGATGACGGGCGCGTGGTGTCGAATTTCGTGATGCAGGCCCTGCAGGGCAAGCCGATCACGCTCTATGGCGATGGCGAGCAGACGCGGTCATTTTGCTATGTCGACGATCTGATCGACGGAATGATGGCGCTGATGGCATCGGACGATGCGCAGACCGGCCCAATCAATATCGGCAATCCGGATGAGTTCACCATCCGCGAACTGGCCGAGGCGGTCGTGCGTCTGACGAACTCACCCTCTGAGTTCGTGCATGAGCCTTTGCCCGAAAACGATCCACGCCAGCGCCAGCCGGTGATTGATGCCGCGCGCGAGCATCTGGGGTGGGCTCCGAAAACCAAGCTTGAGGATGGACTGAAGCCGACGATTGCCTACTTTCGCGGGCTTTTGGGCGAAGCGGCGGTGGCCTGACAGCTCTGGCCGCTACAGGGCGATGTTGAAGGTGGCCACGAGTTGGGCCACCTGCGCCTTTGTCAGAAGGCGGGGTTGCTGG
>JBCCUH010000351.1:0-1995 GCA_039197405.1 Pseudomonadota bacterium | reverse complement strand
TGTATATCCTGTCGTCGTGCTCGCCTCGCGCTTTTTTCTGGGGGTGCGGCGACCGGCACCCGGCGAGGTTGATGCATTGGGCCACAGGCTATGAGACGTACGCCAAGTGAAACGACCGAAAGCGCGCGCCGTGTTTCGCGGCGTGGATTGCTGCTGGGGTCGGTGCAGCTTGGCTTTGTCGGTGTGCTGGGTGCGCGCATGCGGTACATGCAGGTGGATCAGGCAGATGAGTTCCGGCTGCTGGCGGATGAAAATCGCATAAACATTCGTTTGATTCCCCCTGCGCGCGGGCAGATATTCGACCGCAACGGTATTGTAATCGCAGAAAATGAGCCAAGTTATCGCATCACGATGGTGCGCGAAGATGCTGGTGATGTGAACGAGGTCATCGAGCGTCTGTCGGTGCTGGTCGAACTGGATGACGACGAGCTTAATCGCGCGCTGACCGAGATGGAGCGTTCGGCTCCCTTTCTGCCTGTCACGATTGCCGACCGCGTCAATTGGGAAGAAATCAGCCGTGTTGCTGCCAACGCGCCCGCCCTGCCCGGCGTTACGCCGGAAGTGGGTCTCTCGCGGAAATATCCTTTAAGCAATGCCTTTGCTCATGTGGCGGGTTATGTTGGCCCGGTCAGCCAGCGTGATCTGGACCGGATCGAAGACCCTGATCAACTGCTGCGCATTCCGCGTTTTCAGATCGGCAAGGTCGGTGTCGAGGCGAAATACGAAGATATGCTGCGCGGCAAGGCAGGGGCGAAACGGGTTGAGGTCAATTCTGTCGGCCGTGTCATGCGCGAGCTTGACCGCCGGGAAGGTCAGTCTGGCGCTAACGTCCAGCTGACGGTGGACTACCAGCTGCAGGATTACGTGCAGGCACGGTTGGGCGAAGAAAGCGCATCCGTCGTCGTGATGGATTGTGAACGCGGTGATCTGCTCGCGATTGCCTCGTCTCCCAGCTATGATCCCAACAAATTTGTGCGCGGCATCTCGATTGATGACTATGCTTTCCTGCGCGACAATGATCGGCGTCCACTGGCCTCCAAAACCGTGCAGGATGCCTATCCGCCGGGGTCCACCTTCAAGATGGTGACAGCTTTGGCCGCTTTGGAAGCCGGTATCATCACAGCCGAAGAAACCGTCTACTGCCCCGGGCATCTGGAGGTTTCGGATCGCAAGTTCCACTGCTGGAAACGGGCAGGTCATGGTCATATGAACCTTGAATTGAGCCTGCGGGAAAGCTGCGACGTCTATTACTACGATCTGGCACTGAAAGTCGGGATCGCGAAGATTTCAGAGATGGCGCGCAAACTTGGCCTGGGTGTGCGTCACGATGTGCCCATGTCCGCCGTCGCGCAGGGACTGGCCCCGACCAAAGACTGGAAGCTGCGAGCGCGCAAACAGGAATGGGTGATCGGCGATACCGTCAACGCCTCGATCGGTCAGGGATTTGTGCTGTCCTCGCCTTTGCAACTGGCCGTGATGACCGCACGGCTTGCCACCGGGCGCAGCGTCACACCGCGCCTTGTGAACACCATTGACGGCGTCCCCGAACCAAGCGGCGCTGGCGACAGTCTTGGGATCAACGAGAACAACCTGCGCAAGATGCGCCGCGCCATGTTTGAAGTCAGCAACAACCGCAAGGGAACCGCCTATGGCAGCCGTATCATCGAGGACGGCTACCGCATGGCGGGCAAAACCGGAACCAGCCAGGTGCGCAATATCTCGGCGGCCGAGCGGGCACGCGGTGTGACGCGCAATGAAGATCTGCCATGGGAACGCCGCGATCACGCGCTTTTTGTCAATTTCGCGCCCGCCGAAGCCCCGAAGATCGCCGTGTCTGTCGTTGTGGAACATGGCGGTGGCGGCTCGAAAGCGGCCGCCCCGATTGCGCGTGATGTCACCTTGCAAGCGCTTTACGGAGAGGATCCGCCATGTTCCACAACGACAGACACGGCGATCTTCGGGGCTTCGGCGGGCGCGAAATTGACAAAAAGCGCG
>JBCCUH010000350.1:0-2017 GCA_039197405.1 Pseudomonadota bacterium | reverse complement strand
TGCCTGCGGTGCACCGAAGTACTCCAGCATCAAGCCAGGATCGCTTTTGTGCACGCAGATCTCGCCAACATCCCCATCCGGGCTGCGCGCGCCCGTTTCATCCAGCAGGGCAATCTGTCTGCCGGGTTGCGGTCGGCCCAGTGTGCCTGTCGCCGCTGGTTTGCCCGGTGACGCGCTGAGAAAGGTCGAGCATTCCGACATGCCAAAGGCTTCGTATATCTCTGTTCCGGTTGCCGTTTTCCAGCTGGCTCTGATTGCCTCGGGCAGTTTCTCACCAGCGCAAAGCGCGTGGCGCAAGTCGGGCAGGGGTGGAATATGGGCCTGCAACATCTTGCGCAAAACCCCCGGTGCCGCCGCAAAGAGCGTAACTTCATGATTTGCAAGCAAGCGACCGAGCATGTCTGGCGGCGTGCCGGGGGCGGGGATTAGCGCGGTTGCCCCTTTGGTCCAGGGATCCATCAACCCGGTGCCCAGGGTAAACGTCCAGTTGAATGCGCCTGCGTGCATCAGGTGGTCTTGCTCTTTCAGGCCATACCAGCCGTCATGCATCATCCCGCGGGCCCAGATCGCGCGGTGCCCGTGCACCACGGCACGCGGCGCACCCGATGTGCCGGAGGTGAAGACGATATAGGCGGGTCTGCCGGGGTCTCCCATATGCCAGGGCTGCGGCGGCAGGTTGTGAAACGTCCTAAGATCATCGCTAGAGATCACCGTCGCGGCATGATCGCGCGGGGCGCTGATCCGGGGATCCTGCAAGACCAGCTTGGGCTGTATAACCGCCGACATTGCAGTGATTTCCGCGTCTGTCAGATCGGGCGAGGTCGGCACGGCGACCAAACCTGCGGCAATCGCGGCAAGATAGGTTATGGGAAAATCGGCGCGGTTTCCAAGGCGCATCAGGACGTGATCGCCGGGCCGCGCGCCTGCGCTGATCAAACCTGCGGCAGTGCCTCGCACGGCGGTGATCAATTGCCCATAGCTCCAGTCCTTGCGAACGGACCCATCCCGTGCAAGCTCCAGAAGCGCACTTTTGTTGGGATGCTGCGCGCCTGCCTGCAGCACATGGGCCGCCATGTTGAAAGAAGCCGGGCAGGGCGGCCAAACCGAAGCGGTGTCAAAGGTCATGCGCCTTCGGTTAATCCGCCGCTGCCTCCATTGCAAGCACAGCGCCTGACGCCTATACCCCGCGTCATGAGCCACGATCCCAACACGCTGATCCGCATCGCCCGCGAGGACAACAGTCAGGACCGACCGGAACCTCTGGATTTGGGTAGTCGGGTGCGCGAATTGCGCAAGGCGCAGGGCTGGACCCTTGCACAGGCAGCCAAACAGGCCGGGTTGGCCCGCTCGACTTTATCAAAGATCGAGAACGGCTTGATGTCGCCCACCTATGACGCGCTAAAAAAGCTGGCTGACGGGTTGCAGATTTCCGTTCCACAGCTTTTCACCCCGCCGCAGAAAGACCAAATCGTCGGGCGCATGTCGGTGACAAAAACCGGTGAAGGGGCCGCCCATGCGACGGCCACCTATGAACATGAGCTGCTGGGAGAGGCGCTAAGCAAAAAGCGCATGTTGCCATACCGCGCCCGTGTGCGCGCGCGCAGCATCGACGAGTTCAACGGCTGGGTACGCCATGATGGCGAAGAGTTTCTCTATGTGTTGACGGGTGTGGTCCGGCTTTACACTGAGTTTTATGAACCGGTTGAAATGCGCCGGGGTGACAGCGCCTATTATGATGCGGCCATGGGGCACAATGTGGTCTCGGTCAGTGATGAGGATGCCACCATCTTGTGGGTGACATCGCTGGACGGATGATCGCCGCTGGCCGTCTGTCAATCCCGCGTTATTCTTCCCACCACCAGACCTCTGGCAGGAACCCCAGCCAATCGCCATAGATCGGCAGCCTGTCCGGATACCGCAGTTCTTTTACATGGGCCACGTGGCTGTAGGGCCACTGATAGAGCGGGATAAAGTACCGCCCTGCAATCAGAATGCGGTCCAGCGCGCGCACGGCGGC
>JBCCUH010000349.1:0-2028 GCA_039197405.1 Pseudomonadota bacterium | reverse complement strand
TTGCCCAGGCTGTCGCCATGATCGACGGTGCCGTTCAGCACGTAGGTGATGGTTTCGATGCCGCGATGCGGATGCCAGGGGAAACCTTTTTCGTAAAGGTCCGGGTGATCGCCCCTGAAATCATCAAACAGCAGAAACGGATCCTGTTCGGTTGGATCCTGAAATCCGAAGGCGCGGTGCAGATGGACGCCTGCGCCCTCGACATGGGGCGTTGCAAGGCGGGTGTCAAACTGGCTGGACAATGACATGGGGCTCTCCTGGCGGTTGTCTCTCCTTGCGGAGCTGCCTCATATCTAAGGCCTGCGCCCGTGCACCGCAGCCTGCGAAACGGCAGGGCGCCTGTGCGTTTTCGCACCGTCCCCTGCGTGCTGCAGCACGCAGGGCCACCTATCCGCCGGTGTGACTCATATGGCGGCTGACCTGTCCGTCTGCTTTTTGCCGCGAGTAGTCAAAGTCATGGCCTTTGGGTTTCAGTCCGATGGCTTGACGAATGGCTGTCTGAAGTGGCGCGTTATCGCCCGGGTGTTTGCGCAAGGCATCGCGCAAATCGGCCCTGTCTTCCTGCCCAAGACACATGTAAAGCTCGCCGGTGCAGGTTAGACGCACGCGGTTGCAGCTTTCGCAGAAGTTGTGGGTCAACGGCGTGATGAAGCCGATTTTCTGCCCGGTTTCCTCGATCCGTTCATAGCGTGCGGGCCCGCCTGTGCGCTCAGCCAGTTCGGTCAGGGTGAACCGAGAGCGATATTGATCGCGCAGATCGTTCAGGGACCAATACTGGCCGACACGATCTTCATTGCCCAGATCCCCCATGGGCATGACTTCAATCCACGTCAGATCCATCCCGCGATCGGCGCACCAATGGGTGATCGTGAATAGCTCATCTTCGTTGAAGCCTTTCAGCGCCACCGCATTGATCTTGACGCGCAGCCCGGCCTTCAGCGCCGCATCTACCCCCTCCAGCACCTGCTTCAGGCGACCCCACCGGGTGACGCGCGCGAATTTCTCGTCGTTCAGCGTATCCAGCGAGACATTCACCCGCCGCACGCCAGCGGCGAAAAGCTGGCGGGCAAAGCGCTTCAGCTGGCTGCCGTTGGTTGTCAATGTCAGCTCTTCCAACGCGCCGCTGTCCAGATGGCGGGTCATGCCTTCGAAAAAGGTCATGATGTCACGCCGCACCAGAGGCTCGCCACCCGTGATCCGCAGCTTGCGTACGCCCATGCCGATGAACGTAGTGCACATGCGATCGAGCTCTTCCAGCGTCAGCAATTCCTTCTTGGGCAGAAACTGCATGTTTTCCGACATGCAATAGACGCAGCGAAAATCGCAGCGGTCGGTCACTGACACGCGCAGATAGGTGATCGCGCGGGCGAAGGGGTCAATCAGCGGGGCAGGAATGGTTTGCGTCTGGGTCATGCAAACAAGCTAAACTTTGCACAGTCCGGTCACAAGCGGAATGCGGCGATTGCACAGCCAATCGTGGCCTCATATCGTGACGCTATGACTCGTTTTGCCCTCATGGCAGCCGCAGCGTTGCTGGCAGGCTGCGCCGCTCAGCCAAATACGCCCAACACCGCTCTTTCGGGAAACGAGGGCGCAGGGCCCCCTCGGCCAGAATTGCGTCCTGCCAGTCTGGGGCGCAGCGTGCCCAAAGCGGCCAAGACGGTTGAACAATTCGACGTCACCACTGCCGAAGAACGCGCGCAGGCCGCAAAAGTGCCGGTGGAGGGCGGCGAGCAGCGCCTTGGGCTGACCATAGCATCGCTTGGCGATCCGACAGATGCGGGGTTCTGGATCAAGACGCCGCTGGTGAAAGCCCAGGTCAAGGGCCGCGTCGTCTATCCGGGAACGGGAAAATCGGTGCAGGTGGATTTGCTGCCTATTGATGGTGAAGCAACCGCAGGCAGCCGTCTGTCGCTTGCAGCGTTCCGTGTGATCGAAGCGCCTCTGACAGAGCTGCCGCAAGTGGAAGTTTTCTCAGGCGGGTAGTTTGCGCGCCGCTTCCTTCACTGCAAATGGCTTCATCTGATC
>JBCCUH010000348.1:0-2035 GCA_039197405.1 Pseudomonadota bacterium | reverse complement strand
GCCCGGCAATGGTGCCAAGCCCCATAGCGGCCAGAAACCACACCATTGTACTGCCTTGCGTCAGAACCAGGCGTTGCACGCCCAGGTTCACAATCGTGGCGATAACCGCGAAAGCACCGTACCTGAAAATCAGCGTGCCCAGGGTCACACGATGGCTCCCAGAAGGGCGAAGGCGAAGATCACGACCGCACAGACCTGGCTCATCCGGTCCTTGGCGGCATAGATCACCGGGTCGTCATGCATGTGCCCGCGATGGGTCACCAGCACCAGACGGCTGATCCAGTACAAAAGCACGCAAGAGATCCCCCACAGCATCGCTGGCGTCGAATAGAGCGACACCACATTGGGGCTGTTGACATAAAGCGCCATGATCAGGATCGACACATAGCCCGCGCCTATGGCCATCATCGAGATGATCTGCAAATCACCCACGGAATAGCCGCGCCCACTGGCATCCAGCTGACCCCGGCTGGCCATATCCACCAGCTCGGCCTGGCGTTTGATCGCAGCCAGCGCAAAGAAGAAGAAGATCGAAAAGGCCAGCAGCCAGACCGACAAGGTGATCCCCGTGGCCGCCCCGCCTGCCACGATGCGCAACGTGTAAAGACCCGCCAAAACGCAGATATCCAGGATCGCGCGGCGCTTGAGATTGACCGAATAGGCCAGCGTCGCCAGGTAATAGACCAGCATGGTCAGCGCAAAGGCCGACCCCAGAAAGACCGAGATCAGCGCCCCGCCCAGAAGCAGCCCACCGGCCATTGTCGTGCCTTTGGAAATCGGGATGTCGCCCGCCGCAAAGGGGCGTTTGCGCTTGCGGGGATGTTCTCGGTCCGCGCGCAAATCCACCAAATCATTGAGCACATAGACGCTCGACGCGATCAGCGAAAACGCCAGAAACGCCAGCAGGCTGAGCATGAAATTCCCGCCCGTCAGCTGATGCGCGGTCAGCATCGGCAAAAACACCAGAATATTTTTCAGCCATTGATGCGGGCGCAAGGCCTTCAGATAGGCTGTCGTTGTGGGCGCCCCTGCGGTGATGTCTTCCACCGGCACATCCAGCTTGCCCAGACGCGTGCGCAAAGGTCCCGGCACATTCACTGCAATGGCCAGACCGGCGGCATCCCAGACCGGCAGATCGGCAGAACTGTCGCCCATATAGGCAAAGCTCTTCTCGCCGAATGTCTGTTCCAGAAACTTGGCCTTTGCCGGGCCTTTCAGATTGGTGGCCGCGTCCGAGCCATGCACTTCGTCAAACAGACCCAAATGCGCCCCGATCTCGTCGGCCAGCTTCTGATTGGTTGCGGTGACCAGCGCCGTGCGCCCGCCTTGCGCGCGCCAGTCGCGAATATGGGCAATGACGGCCTCGTTATAGGGCAGGGTCGTGACATCGACATCGGCAATCTCGGACAGATAGGCCTTCAGCGCCGCCCGGCCCGTCATCAACGCTTTTGCGGCACCAAAAACAACCCGCCAGTCACGCCCCAGCGCCGACCAGAAGCTTTCCAAAAGCATGTCCGAGCGCAACAGCGTGCCATCAAGATCAACGGCCAGAAGATCAGGTTTTGCGGCGTGCATATTCAACGGCTTTCCTCAAAATACATTTCCCTCTCGCTACAGGAATAGCAGATGGGAAAAAATAAGCTTACGACCCGAGTGGTTTTATATGCGCAATATGTGTTCCGTTTGCATGGCAAAATTGGGCCACATCTGCGGCAATACAAGGCGATTTCGACCCTGTTTCATACTATTTTATAACATAATACTAATTATAGGTGATATTAACCACCATGATCGCTGAGCTTTAGTGGAATGTCCGCAGTGAGCCCAAAGTTCTCTCGCACTACTTCAACCAACGCATCACTTATGGTAACCGCAAGCCATGGATACTTGGCAACGAATTCCAGTGGGTGACAACCCTCACTATGGAAAGCGCTCATTTACATTTCCATTGGGCAACAAGACTTACAAAGTATCGATAGATGAAACGCATCCATTTGATCTCTTCGTGGCATATCAAACAAAATCATGGACTTGG
>JBCCUH010000347.1:0-2040 GCA_039197405.1 Pseudomonadota bacterium | reverse complement strand
CGCATACGCGTCCAACACGGCCAGCTATGCGCGCTTTGAACGTATTCTGCCGGGTTGGAATACCTTTGCTCAATTCGAAGCTCGTGCTTACGGGGATGGCGGCGGTATATGGTTCAACGGAGCGCTGCCGGATAAGGAGGTACTGCAGGTATTGACGGGTGAGGTCCCGGTGCCTGCGCCGGCCCTGCTTTTGCTGGCCGGTATCGGTATGATCTGCGGTTTGAAGCGGTACCGGCGATCGGTCTAGCGCCGGGGATTCATCGGTTGGCGGCTTTCTCTGCCATCACCGCATGGGCCAGATCCACCGCTTCGCGCATGGTTTCGATGTTGGTGATGCCACCCAGCAGGACGGTTGCGGCAGCCAACCCCAGCGCATAGTGGCGCAGGGGCGTGTACCAGGCGCAGGCGGCAATGCCGATCAGCACCGGCGCCACGTGCATCGCATAGAGAAACGTGGGGTACCCGTAGATAAGATGCAAAACGGCCTGACCGGCGAGTGACAACAGCAGCCCCAGCCCCACCCGCCGCGCCCGGGCAGCGCCCCACAGGCCGATTGCCAGAAGTGCGACCCAGCTGGCCCCCGCAGCGATCCCGACCGGGCCGCGGTCCAGCACCGTGCGCATCTGGTTGTCGATGATCACAGGGTTGCGCCCTGTCGGTGAGCGTCCGATTTCAGGCGTGGGTGCCACGATGGTCGTCACCAGAAGCGCATGTATGTTGGCTGCTGGTGTCCACTCGAAATCCGGTGCATCGTCACTGATCGGCGTATAGCGGAGTTCGTCGATGAGCGAGCGCGGGTCAAAGAACAGCTGAGCCCTGTTATAGATGAGCTTTTGCGCGACCGAGGCTGCCATGACCAACAGCGTGGCGACAAGAATGATGCGAACGACCCCTCTCCAGGGCCATGTCACAACCGTTGCGACGAAGCCGAACATGGCGTTTGTGATCGTGATGCTCAATGTGCCGGCACTGCCGATTACCCACCACAGCCACCCCGCGCGCGGGCCCATGGCCAGCAGCAACAGCATCAGGATGATGGATAGCGAGGCCGGCAGATAGGTTTCGGGGATGCCGCTCCAGTAGATGAAGGTGGCGCTTGAAATATACAGCAGGGTAAAGAGCGCCGCTGCCCCGGCGGGCAAAGACATCAGCCGCAGGAAAGCGTAGAGCAGCACGATGCTGATGGCGGAAAAGGCAGCAAAGACCACCATCGTGATGGTGGCATCGGTCCAGCCGGTGAGGATCTGAAGAATGGTGGTGATCGGGTGCACCAGGACGGAGAAGATCGGATGCACGCTGGTGCGGTAGTGGTTGCCGAAGGTGGTCAGCATGTTGCTGTAGACCCGCGGCACATCCGCAGAGAACCACACATCGAAGCCGCCGCGCTCCGTCATCAGGCTGCCGACGGCGTAAAAGCCCGTAACAGAGACGATAACGGCCAGCAAAGCCAGTGCCGCAGCGAGGGATGAATCGCGCCAACCTATGTGCTTGAACATGTGGTCTCTTCCTTTGGGCCGCAGATCAGCATTTCGAGCTTTCCGGCTTCGCGGTTTATGTTGAAATCCTCTTTGACAGTCTGGCGACCGGCCTGACCCATGCGTGCGCAGAGCGCGGGATCCGACAGCAGCCGGTCCAGCGCCTCGCTTAGTGCTTCGCTGTCGCCGGGGGGGACGAGCAGTCCGTTGACCCCGTCCCGCACCAGTTCCGGGATCCCGGCGATCCGTGTGGCCAGCACCGGCAGGCGGCTGGCCATCGCCTCCATCAAAACCACGGGCACACCTTCGGCAAAGCTGGGCAGGGCAAAGATATCCGCGCGGTCCAGTTCCTGCGCCACTTCCTGCTGTGACAAGTATCCGGTGAACCGCAGCGCCGCGGCGCATCCCAGTTCTGCGGCCAGCGCTTCGATCCGTCCGCGTTCCGGGCCGTCCCCCACGAGCGTCAGCACCGCATCGGGGTGGCGCTGGTGCAGGGCAGCAAAGGCCTTCACCAGCAGCGGTACGCCCTTGACCGCGGCCAGCCTGCCCACAAAGAGGATGCGTT
>JBCCUH010000346.1:0-2046 GCA_039197405.1 Pseudomonadota bacterium | reverse complement strand
ATGAGATCGCCCTCCGCCGGTGTGTCCAGTTTGATTTCGTATTGAAATCCCGAACATCCCCCGCCTTCAACCGCAACACGCAAGGCCTGGCCCTGTTCGGCGGCGCCGATTTCGCCCAGACGCTCGAACGCGCGCGACGTGACTTTCGGAGGAAGGGTCATCTGCATCAAGGTGGTCCCATTGGCGTTTTCGTGCAACCGCAATATAAGCACCCTCGGGACAGGCGACAAGCCAGGGTAGAATGATGACGTCAGCAATTTTTTGCGATCCTGCGCGGACGCGCGGGCGGCTTTTCACTGAAGAGGAAAGCGCCCATCGCTCGGCCTTTCAGCGGGATCGCGACAGGATCATCCATTCCAGCGCATTCCGGCGGCTCAAACACAAGACACAGGTGTTTGTTGAGCATGAGGGAGACTATTTTCGCACGCGTCTGACCCATTCGATCGAGGTGGCGCAGGTTGCGCGCACAATCGCGGCCTCGCTTGGGTTGAATGTGGAGCTGACCGAAGCCATCGCACTGGCCCATGATCTGGGGCACACCCCTTTCGGGCATACAGGCGAGGATGCACTGGATGCGTTGATGCAGCCCTACGGCGGGTTTGATCACAACGCGCAGGCGGTCAAGATCGTAACCTCGCTAGAGCGTCATTATGCAGAGTTCGACGGGCTCAATCTGACCTGGGAAACTCTGGAAGGACTGGCGAAGCACAACGGCCCGGTGACCGGCGACCTGCCGCACGCTCTGGCTGACTATAACGCACGCCATGATCTGGAGCTGCACACCCACGCCAGCGCCGAGGCGCAGGTTGCGGCCCTGTCTGATGACATTGCTTACAACAATCACGACCTGCATGATGGGTTGCGGGCCGGGCTTTTTGGCGATGACGAGATTTGCGCGTTGCCGATTATAGGCGCGGCGTACGCCCAGGTGGATCGCCAATATCCCGGCCTTGGTGTGCATCGGCGTAGGCATGAAGCTTTGCGCCGTGTGTTCGGTGTCATGGTGTCTGATGTGATCGCGCGCAGCCGGGAAATGATATCAGCTTCGGGCGCGAGATCGGCGCAGGATGTGCGCGATCATGGATCGCCAGTTGTCTTATTTACCAACGAGCTGTGGCGCGATCTTAAAGTGATACGTGAGTTTCTCTTTGCTCGGATGTACCGAGCGCCGTCAGTTGTCAGGATGCGTGCGGATGTGACCCATGTGGTGCAGGAGCTGTTTCCGTTTTTCATGAAAAACGGAAACCAGCTACCCGCCGAATGGCGCGCAGATATTGCGGCTGCGACCGACGAGACGGCATTGGCGCGGATCGTGTCGGACTATATCGCCGGTATGACGGACCGCTTCGCCTTGCAGGAACATGCGCGGCTGATCGCAGGGGCAGAGGGGGCCAGCCCCCGCCGCTAACGCGGCCCCCCGGAGTTTATTCGGCAAGATGAAGCATGAGCGGGGCATTGAAACTGAACCGCTCTGGGCGTACACCGCGCGCAAAGCTCAAGCAGGACAGATGACATGAACCTTTTTGCCGATATTCGGGCGGTCGTGATTGACGCGCTGGGTGCGATGCAGGCGGCGGGCGTTTTGCCGGCTGATCTGGATTTTGCCAATGTGGCGGTCGAGCCACCGCGCGATGCTGCCCATGGAGACATGGCAACCAATGCGGCTATGGTTCTGGCCAAGCCAACCGGGATGAAGCCCCGCGACATTGCGCAGGCGCTGGTTGACCATCTGACGCAGGATGCGCGGATCGATACGGCAGAGGTTGCCGGGCCGGGATTTCTGAACCTAAGGCTGAGTGTCACCGTCTGGCATGACGTCATTGGCGCCGCGCTGACGCAAGGCGCATCTTTTGGCAAAAGCACGATGGGTCAGGGCAGAAAGGTCAATGTCGAATATGTCTCGGCCAACCCTACGGGTCCCTTGCATGTGGGTCATACGCGGGGCGCTGTTTTTGGCGATGCTCTGGCCAGCCTGCTGGATTACGCAGGCCACGAGGTGACGCGAGAGTATTACATCAACGATGGCGGTGCGCAGGTCGATGTGCT
>JBCCUH010000345.1:0-2049 GCA_039197405.1 Pseudomonadota bacterium | reverse complement strand
CGCGTCCGTCATACCCCGCCGCGCGCAGCAAAAGCGCTGCCATAGTCTCGCGCATCGGGGCTTTGCCAACCGCCTGTTTGGTGCCGCGCAGATGCAGCGGTGCGCCGGAGGTATCGACCGAAAATACCGCCTTGTTGTTCTCGATCCGCAGCATCAATGTGACCAAACCATCCGCGGTAATCGGTGCGCCAAGCGAGGCTGCAAGGGCGCGTTCCAGCCGCCCTTTGGCAGCGCCCGCATGGTTGATCTTGGAGCGTTTGCAGCTCGCGTCGATGCGCAGCGGCACATCGCTGCGGAACACCTGCTGCCAGTCGATGGCGCGGGCAATACGCTCAAGCTGGCTGAGGTTGTGGATTTCGTGCCGCGCGATACGTGCCAGCACGCGGGTTGCGCCGCGCAAGTGCAGGTTGGCGCGCATGACGTTGGGCCAGAGCCCGGCGAAACGCACGCCGCCGGGCACCGCTTCGGCACCGGTGAAGCCTTTCTCAAGCGCCTCGGCTTCCAGAAAAGGCTCCAGCCCTGGGGGGCAGGTGCAGAAGATCTCAAAGGGTTTCATCGCGCGTCACCTTATGTGCTGTAGCACGTAAGGCACCTTGCCTCAGCCCAATAGCTCTTTGACTTTGGCGGCGGTTGCCTCAGCGGTGATACCGAAATGCTCAAACAGCTCGCCCGCAGGCGCAGAGGCCCCAAAGCTGTCCATACCGATAAAGCCCGCTTTGGTCTCGCGGCCCCGTTCGCCCAGCAGCCAGCGATCCCAGCCCTGGCGCACGCCAGCCTCGATACCGATACGCACCGGGCCGCCTGGCAGAACGCGCTTGCGGTAGGCCGCGTCCTGCGCCGCGAAAAGCTCCATGCACGGCATTGAGACAACGCGGGTGCCAATGCCCTCGGCCTGCAGCAGATCGCGTGCCGCCATTGCCACGCTCACCTCGGAGCCGCTGGCAATCAGGATCGCCTGACGTTTGCCCTCTGCATCGGCAAGCACATAGCCGCCCTGCGCGGTAAGGTTCCGGGTTTTGTGATCGCCGCGCACCGCAGGCAGCCCCTGACGGGACAGGGCCAGCACGGAAGGTGTGGATTTTTCCGTCAGTGCGATTTCCCAGGCTTCGGCGGTTTCCACCGTGTCCGCAGGGCGGAACACCAGCGTGTTGGGGGTCGAACGCGAGATCGCCAGATGTTCGACCGGCTGGTGGGTCGGGCCATCTTCGCCCAGACCGATGCTGTCATGGGTCATCACGAACACGCTGGGCACTTTCATCAGCGCCGCCAGCCGCATGGCCGGGCGCGCGTAGTCAGTGAAACACATGAAGGTACCGCCATAGGGGCGCACACCGCCGTGCAGCGCCATGCCGTTCATGGCAGAGGCCATGCCATGCTCGCGGATGCCCCAGTAGATGTAGCGGCCCGCGCGATTTTCGGGGTCAAAGACGCCCAGATCGCCGGTCTTGGTGTTGTTGGAGCCGGTCAGGTCCGCAGAGCCGCCAACGGTTTCCTGCAGGATCGGGTTGATCACCTCCAGCACCATCTCTGAAGATTTACGTGTGGCAACCTTGGCGCCGGCCTCGCTGGCCTGCTTCTTGAAGGCCTTGATCGTGGCGCTCAACTTCTTGGGCGCGTCCAGCGCATAGGCGCGGTTGAACTCGGCCTGTTTGGTGTTGGAAAGGCTGGCAAATCGCGCTTCCCATTCCTTACGAGCTTCCGCGCCGCGTGCGCCGATGGCTTCCCACTGCGCTTTCACATCGCCAGGCACTTCAAAGGGGCCGGTTGTCCAACCGTAGGCAGCTTTCGCGTCAGCCATCTGGCTCGCGTCGGTCAGCGCGCCGTGACCTTTGGAAGTGTCCTGCGCCGCATGACCCAAAGCGATATGCGTCTTGCAGGCGATCATCGAAGGCTTGCCCGCTTTCTTGGCCGCAGTGATGGCCGCGTCAATCGCCTCGGGGTCATGCCCGTCGATTTCCTGCACATGCCAGCCGGAGGCTTTGAAGCGCTGCACCTGATCGGTGCGATCCGACAGCTCGACCGTCCCGTCGATGGTGATGTTGTTGTTGT
>JBCCUH010000344.1:0-2053 GCA_039197405.1 Pseudomonadota bacterium | reverse complement strand
TAGACGATCTCACCGCTGTCGGGGCGCACGATCACGGGTTCACCGTTCAGATAGACATAGGCAAAATCCGCGTTGTTCGGGATTTCGTAAACCGCCACCTGGTCCAGCGGCACTTTGGCACCGACAATCGCTTCGCCGCGAACGACAGTGGTGTCCACCGGGTTGGCTGTCACGTAAGCGATGGTTTCTTCATCGGGTTGAGCCACTTCGGTACCAGCTGCCGCACCCAGGATGCCACCTGCGATCACACCGCCGATGGGACCGCCAATGGCCGTTGCGGCGATGGCGCCCATAGTTGCCCCTGCTGCCGCGCCGGCAACCATCTCGTCGGTGTCGCCTTCAGGCTGATAGGTCACAGTTTCCACTTCGACGGCCGTTGGGCGCGTTGAAATGGCTGCATATTCGCCGTTGTTGTCAACCGCGAGGTAAGGACCGTAGGCCCAACCCATCTGGCCGCCGAATGTCACGCTGCACCACTCCGCGGTATCGACGCAGCCGTTTACCATGACGTCCTCTCCGCCGGGCATGACGGCAATTGATTTGAACTCTGTCCCGGGGCCGGAGCGCAGGTTCAGATCGGTAGCTGTCGACGCGGTCACGGCTGCAAGCGCTGGAGCGGCGATCACGGTGGCCAGGGCGGTTGTTGCAATTAATTTCTTCATCGTTCTTGGTCTCCATATCAGCTTCGATGCGCAGTCTCATGCACCAGATTGGCCTTCTGCAAACCGGGTGCTGCTACGTTGTCGTGACAATGCCGAACACGTCGGAAAGGTTCCGAAATTCACAAAAGAATTTCCGCGCGAAGAGTAGAAAACGGTCTTTGCACCGCCGCTGCAAACGGGCTATGGGTCAGAAAAATAGGGCGATTTGGCTGATGGATGTAACGGACTTGGAAAGGAAGCTGCGGGGCAAGTTGACAGAAAATCGCCCCCTGGCTGATCTGACGTGGTTGCGTGTCGGCGGACCTGCGCAATTGTTCTTTCAACCTGCAGATGTTGCAGACCTTCAATCGTTTCTTAAGGCTTTGCCGTTAGATGTGCCCGTGTTCCCGATGGGCGTCGGGTCAAACCTGATTGTGCGTGATGGCGGTGTGCGCGCGGCGGTCGTTCGCATGGGGCGCGGCTTTAACCACATCGAGATCGGTGAAGGTGTGGTGACGGCGGGCGTTGCTGCGCTTGATGCACATGTGGCGCGCAAGGCGGCGGATGCGGGGCTGGATCTGACCTTCCTGCGCACCATTCCCGGTGCGATCGGCGGCGCTGTGCGAATGAATGCGGGCTGCTACGGCGCCTATGTTGCGGATCATTTCGTGTCTGCAAAGGCGGTGACCCGGGCAGGGGAGAGTGTGGATCTTGGCGCTGATGATCTGCAGTTCGCTTATCGGCAGAGCACGCTGCCCGAGGGCTGGGTGATCACCGAAGCCGCATTTCGGGCAGGCCGCGGCGATCCCGACGCGCTGCACGCCAGAATGAGTGAGCAGCTGGCAAAGCGCGATGCGACGCAGCCGACCAAAGAGCGCACGGCGGGCAGCACCTTCCGTAACCCTGTGGGGCATTCCTCGACCGGGCGGGATGATGACACCCATGAGATGAAAGCATGGAAAGTCATTGATGACGCAGGTATGCGCGGCGCCGTTCTGGGCGGCGCGCAAATGAGCGAAAAACACCCTAACTTCCTGATCAATACGGGGAATGCGACGGCAGCAGACCTTGAAGGGCTTGGCGAGTTGGTGCGGAAAAAGGTTTACGAGACCAGTGGGATTACTCTACACTGGGAGGTGATGAGGGTCGGCGAACCGGCTCCATCCGGCTCTTAGGAGCTAACAGGCGGAAAAGAGGGCGAAAAACGCTCTCGCATTTTGAGGCACGAGTTGGGTATGTCGAGCAGGACACCCCGCAAGGTAGCTGTTTTGATGGGCGGTATGTCGGCAGAGCGCGACGTGTCGCTGGTCTCTGGGCGTGAATGCGCCGCAGCGCTGCGGGATTACGGCCATGATGTTATCGAAGTGGACGCGGGCGCCGATCTGGCAGCGCGGCTGAGCGATATTTTGCCG
>JBCCUH010000343.1:0-2057 GCA_039197405.1 Pseudomonadota bacterium | reverse complement strand
CATGTCGCAATGCGCAATGCCGCCCTGCAGCGTCAGAATGGGCGAGATGTCGTGCACATGCGCAGGGTAGGAGGCGCTGATCCCGGCGGTCTGAAACCCAAGATGATAGTCGCGATGGGCCTGCTGCGCGGCTCCGCCGGGATGCACCAGATTGACCTGCGCAGTCATCTGGTAGTTGGGTCCGAGCCAGGCCTCGCAGACCGCAGCGATGGCGGTATTGGCAAAATAGCGCAGGTAGACGGAAGGATCCGCTTCGCAGAGTTTTTGCAGCGAATTCCAGATGCGGTCATTTGCGCCGGAGGCGGCGAAGTGATCGGCCTTGGCACCGCTGGCGGCCTTTTCTTCGGCGATGATGCGGTTGTAAATGTCAGTGGCCTCATCGATGACGGTGGTGTCCGCATAGGCGTTTTTCAGCGCAAGCGCGCCTGCACCGCGGTGCAAAACGCGGGCCCATTCGGCCATGATGTCGCGGCGCGTGGCGGGATCAGCGAGTTTCGGGCGCAGATCGCCCATATCGTAGAGCGGGATGTTTTTCGCGATGCCTGCGGCGTATGGCAGCTTCTCCGGCAACACTGTCTGATCGATCAATCGGGTGAACTCCTGCAGGTCACAGGTGTCAGGATCATAATAACCTGGGTGCGTTGGCTCTGCGTCTGTCATGTGCGGTCCTCCCTTTAGCGATCATCATGGGTGTGGGGGCGATTGATTTGGCGCTCAATACACATCAAAAACACATCAAATGACGCATCGTTTTCCCATCAAGGAGATTGCCCGGCAGTCCGGGCTGGGCACCGCCACGATTGACCGGGTGCTCAATGGCCGCGCGCATGTGAGCGCCCAGACCCGCGCGCGGGTTGCGGCGGCAGTCAGCGAGCTGGAAGCGCAGGAAATGCAGCTGGCGGCCAAAGGGCGGCGGCTGTTCTTTGACGTCATTGTAGAGGCGCCCCGGCGGTTCAGCCGCGAAGTGCGCGCAGCAGCGCAAGCGGTGATCCCGCAGATCGGCACGGCAGTGTGCCGCCCGCGATTCGTGCTTCAGCAGATCATGGAAGAAGATGAGGTGGTCGCGGCCCTGATGCGTGTGCAAAAGCGCGGCAGCCATGGGGTTTGCCTGAAAGCGCGCGATACCCCCCGGATCCGGGAGATGGTGGCGCGGCTGGCAGCGGCGCGTATTCCGGTGGTGACACTGGTGACGGATATCGGCTCGCCTGCGCGTCTGGCGTATGTGGGCAGCGACAATGCCGGGGCGGGGCGCACTGCCGCTTATCTGATCGCTCAGGTGATCTCGGAGGGGCAGGTGCTGACCACGCTGAGCCATGAGAAGTTTCTGGGCGAAGAGGAGCGGGCAAAGGGTTTTGCGCAACGCCTTGCGCAGTTGCGCCCGCAGGTACAGATCGTCAGCGTGCAGGGCGGCAGCGGTGTGGATTTCGAGACGATGCGCGCGCTGGAGGCTGTTCAGCACAGGATCGGTGATCTGCGCGCGGTCTATTCGATGGGTGGCGGCAACCGGTCGATCCTGCAGGTTCTGGAGCGCATTCGGGCAAGGCCGCAGATCTATGTTGCGCATGATCTGGATCGCGATAACCGACATTTGATCGAGGCGCGGCTCATCGATTTCGTGCTGCATCATGATTTGCGGATTGACCTTCGGCGCGTTTTTGACGCGTTTTTGGCCTATCATGGATTACTGGTGTCGGATGCAGCGGTCTTTACCTCTGCGGTGCAGGTGATCACCCCGGAAAACATCCCACCGGATTTGCGGGGCGACGCAAGGGGCTGGATCTGAGCAGGATCGATCCGAATTCAACTGGCGAAAGCCATGCGAAAACCCATGCGAAAACCCATGTGAATCGCTTGACGGCTGAGTGGATAGGTCCTAAGAGGCGCGGACGGAATTCTTGGCGCGGCTTGCCTGCGCCCGTTTTATTTGTGTCGGGATCGCCCGGCATGCCGCTGAACACGAAGGATGAGCCCATGTCGCGCGTTTGCGAACTGACCGGTAAAGGCCCGATGACTGGCAACAATGTCAGCCACGCCAACAACAAAACAAGGCGTCGTTT
>JBCCUH010000342.1:0-2099 GCA_039197405.1 Pseudomonadota bacterium | reverse complement strand
CAAACGGTCTGCATCGCGGCGCGCCTCGCGGGCGTCCTTGTCCGCGCGGGTGAGGTCGGCCAGCCGCGTCGTCAACGCCTCATGCGCGCGTTGGGCGGCATCGACGCGAGAGGTTGCGTGCTCCATCTCTTGCTTAAGCACTTCCAGGCGGTTCAGCTGTTCCAAACGCAAGGCCGCGGCAGAGGGCGCATCTTCGGCCCAAGCGCGGAAGCCGTCCCAGCGCCACAGATCGCCCTCAAGCGAGACGAGCCGTTGACCGGGGCGCAGCAGCACCTGCAGGCGCGCACCATCATCCGCATCCACCAGACCGATCTGCTCGACCCGCCGCGCCAGAACATCCGGCACCGATACGTGCCGCGCCAGTGATGTCACGCCATCGGGCAAAGGCTGGCGCTGATCGTAGGGTGGCAGCACCGCCCAGCCAGAGGGGCCATCTTCGGCCACTTCCGGTGCGCGCAGATCGTCGGCCAAAGCCGCGCCCAGCGCCTTTTCAAAGCCCTGTTCGACCTGCAATCGGTCAAGGATCTGCCCGCCTTCCGCTGTGTCCCGCTCCAGCAGCTTGGCCAGCGCCGTCACCTCGGCGCGCAGCGCATTGGCTTCGCCTTCGGCTTCGGACCGCTCGGCACGCGCATCCGCTTCCAACGCCTGGGTTTCGGCGCGCGCTGACTCTGCCGCTGTCAGCGCTGCATCCGCGCGCTCGGATGTCGCAATCGCTTCAGCTTCTTTTTGCGCCGCCGTGGCCATATCGGCCTCAGCCTTGCTCAAAGCGACACCGCTTTGCGCCACGGCATCCCGCGCCCGCGCCGCTTCCGCGTCGCTTTTTTCCAGCATATTGCGGCTGTCACTCAAGACCCGCTGCGCTGATTGATGCCGCGCCGCAAGCCGCGCCACATCCTCTGTGCGCTGGCTGAGATCGGCCTCGCGTTCTGACAGGATCGAGGCCGCTGCGCGCGCCTCTTCCGCCGCCGCTTCCAGCTTGCTTTCATGCCCCTCGGACGCTTTCGCCAGCTCGCGTGCCTCCCATTCCAGCCGCTCGATGGTCTCGCCTGCATCGCGGTTGAGCGACGCCTCGCGCTCCATGTCTTTTTCTAGCTGGGCAATCCGGTTCGTCAGCGTTTCGATTGTCTGCTGCGCCTGTCGTTCCTGATCATTCAGCGTGTCGCGCTGCACTTGCAAACGCTGTAAAACAGCCGCCGCAATCGCCTCTTCCTCGCGCAGGGGCGGCAGGGCGCCATCTGCCTCGATGCGCAGCTTGCCGGCTTGCCGCGCCGCCGTCTCTGCCTGCGCTGCCGCTGTGGTGCGCCCGCGCAATTCCTCTTCCGCTGCCAGCCGCGCGTCATCGGCTTCACGCCAGCGACGATAGAGCAGCATGCCCTCCGCATGGCGCAGTTCGTCGCCAATCGCGCGGTAGCGGGCCGCTTGCCGGGCTTGCCGGGCCAAGGACGCAAGCTGAGATGCCAGTTGCTCGATCACATCATCAACGCGGCTGAGGTTGGTCTCAGCCGATTTCAGCTTCAACTCTGCTTCATGGCGGCGCTGATAGAGCCCCGAAATACCGGCCGCTTCCTCAAGAATGCGGCGGCGGTTCTTGGGCTTGGCGTTGATTAGTTCGGAAATCTGCCCCTGCCGCACCAGCGCGGGGGAATGCGCGCCGGTGGAGGCATCAGCAAAGAGCATCTGCACATCGCGCGCGCGTACATCCTTGCCATTCGTCTTATAGGCGCTGCCCACATCGCGGGTGATCCGGCGCACAATGTCGAGGCTGTCATTGTCATTGAACCCCGCTGGCGCAAGACGCTCGGAGTTGTCGATGTGCAGAGAAACTTCGGCGAAGTTTCGGGCTGGCCGGGTGGCAGCACCGGCGAAGATCACGTCCTCCATCCCGCCGCCGCGCATCGCTGTCGGGCGGTTCTCGCCCATGACCCAGCGCAGCGCCTCCAGCAGGTTCGACTTGCCGCAGCCATTTGGCCCCACAACCCCGGTCAGACCATCTGCGATCAGAAGATCCGTGGGATCGACGAAGCTTTTGAAGCCGGTCAGTCTGAGTTTCGAAAAGCGCACTGCTGCGAGTTGCCTTATGATTCTGGTTGACGTGTAAT
>JBCCUH010000341.1:0-2151 GCA_039197405.1 Pseudomonadota bacterium | reverse complement strand
CTCCCCACATGAGATCAACCAGATGGGCATCTCCCGTGTGTTCCAGACGCCCGAGATCTTCGGCGATCTGACAGTGCTGGACAACATGATGATCCCCTGCTTTGCCAAACGCGACGGCGCCTTTGAGATGAACGCCATCGCGCCGGTGCGCAATCAAAAGGACATCATCGAAAAGGCAGAAAGCATGCTGGACGACATGAATATGTCGGACAAACGGCACATGCAGGCCTCGTCTATGAGCAGGGGCGACAAGCGCCGGTTGGAAATCGGCATGTGCCTCAGCCAGGAACCACGCCTGCTGCTTCTGGATGAACCCACCGCAGGCATGGCCCGCGCCGATACCAACAATACCATCGATCTGCTGAAACAGATCAGCGACGAGCGCAACATCACCATCGCCATCATCGAGCATGACATGCATGTTGTCTTCTCCCTCGCGCAGCGCATCACCGTGCTGGCACAGGGCACTCCGCTGGTGGAAGACACGCCCGATAACATCAAAGGCCATCCCAAGGTGCGCGAAGCGTATCTCGGCGAAAGCGCATAAGGAGATATCAAGATGAACGTCAAACCCGATTTCTCCAAACACGCCAACGTCGCCGCCACTGCCCCGGCGTTCCTGTCGGTCTGGGATATGCATGCCTATTACGGTGAAAGCTACATCGTGCAGGGCATCAGCTTTAACGTGCATGAGGGCGAGATCCTTGCGCTTCTGGGGCGCAACGGGGCGGGCAAAACCTCGACCCTGCGCGCCATTGCACGGCTGGACGATCCGCAGGTCAACCACGGCGAGATCTGGCTCGATCACCAGCCACTGCACAAAATGAAAAGCTATGAAGCTTCGCAGGCAGGCCTTGGCCTTGTGCCCGAGGATCGGCGCATCATTCCGGGCCTGACGGTTGAGGAAAACATCAAACTGGCGCAGATCGCCCCGCCCATCGGCTGGTCCATCGAACGCATCTACGATCTTTTTCCCCGTCTGGGCGAGCGCCGCAATCAGGAAGGCGTCACCCTTTCCGGCGGCGAACAGCAGATGCTGGCCATCGCCCGCGCGCTGGCGCGGGACATCAAGGTGCTGCTTCTCGATGAGCCATACGAAGGGCTTGCCCCGGTGATCGTGGACGAGATCGAGAAAACCCTGCGCATCATCAAAGAGCAGGGGATGACCACAATTCTGGTCGAACAGAACGCGGTGCGTGCGCTGGAACTGGCCGACCGCGCTGTCATTCTCGACACCGGCGGCATCGTTTTTGACGGCACCGCTGCCGAAGTGCTTGAAAATGCCGAGCTGCGCGCCGAGTATCTGGCCATCTGACGGCCTTTCGGATCGGCAGGGCGCATCCTGCCGATCCATTCAATACTGACCTGTTCGCGCCCTGTCGCGTCAAGACGGAACGGAGAGTACACCCATGTCCGCAACCTTCCCCCCTTCTGCTGAAATGACTGCAAACGCCCATGTGGATGCGGCAAAATACGACGAGATGTATGCCGCCTCCATCGCTGATCCCGTGACCTTCTGGGACGAGCACGGCAAGCGCGTCTACTGGATCAAACCCTATACGCAAGTCAAGGACGTGAATTACACGATCCCCGACGTCTCGATCAACTGGTACGCCGATGGCACGCTCAATGTCGCGGCCAACTGCATCGACCGCCACCTTGCCACGCGCGGCGAGCGGACCGCGATCATCTGGGAGCCGGATGATCCGAACGCCGAGGCGCAGCATATCACCTACCGCGCGCTGCACGAGAATGTCTGCAAAATGGCCAATGTGCTCAAGGCGCTTGGTGTGGGCAAGGGCGACCGCGTGGTGCTCTACCTGCCGATGATCCCGGAAGCCGCCTATGCCATGCTGGCCTGCGCGCGCATCGGCGCGATCCATTCAATTGTCTTTGCAGGCTTTTCGCCCGACGCGCTGGGGGCGCGGGTCAATGGCTGTGATGCCAAGCTGGTGATCACCGCCGACGGCGCCCCGCGCGGCGGCCGCGTCACCAACCTCAAGGACAATGTGAACAAGGCGCTTCTGAATGACTACGACGAGGTGAAATGCCTTGTGGTCAAACACACAGGCCAACAGATCGCAACACGCCCGGAGCTGGATTTCTGGTACCACGAGGAAGCAGCAAAGTTCAGCGCCGACTGCCCGCCCG
>JBCCUH010000340.1:0-2167 GCA_039197405.1 Pseudomonadota bacterium | reverse complement strand
GCGACCCCGGCAGGATTCGAACCTGCAACCTGCCCCTTAGGAGGGGGCTGCTCTATCCAGTTGAGCCACGGGGCCGCTGAGATTCACTCATACGCGTGCGAGACGGGCTTGTCAGCGCCTTTTTCTACTGTATGGCGCACGGATTCAAATCAATCTATGTTGACGGTGACGCCCATCTTTCGCCGAGGTAAACTGTGAACCAATCCGACGCCCGCCCGCTCACCTTGCGTGATGTCTCTGAAGCGTCCGGCGTCTCGGAAATGACCGTAAGCCGGGTGCTGCGAAACCGCGGCGATGTGTCGGCAGCGACGCGCGAGAAGGTCCTGCAAGCGGCAAAGGAGCTGGGTTACGTGCCCAACAAGATCGCGGGCGCACTGGCGTCCCAGCGGGTCAACCTGGTCGCGGTGATCATCCCTTCGATGTCGAATATGGTCTTCCCGGAGGTCATGACCGGGATCAGCCAGGTGCTGGAGGACACGGATCTTCAGCCCGTGGTCGGCGTGACAGACTACCAGCCCGAAAAGGAAGAGAGGGTCCTCTTTGAGATGCTGTCCTGGCGTCCTTCAGGCGTGATCATTGCCGGTCTGGAGCATTCCGAAGCCTCGATTGCCATGCTCAAAGGGGCAGGTATTCCGGTGGTCGAGATCATGGATGTGGATGGCAATCCGGTCGATACTTGCGTCGGCATTTCCCACAGACGCGCGGGTAGGGAGATGGCCAAGGCGATCATCAAGGCCGGGTTTGAGCGGATCGGGTTCATGGGCACGAAGATGCCGTTGGATCACCGGGCGCGAAAGCGGTTTGAAGGGTTCACGGAGACATTGGCCAAAAGCGGTATCGAGATTCTGGAACGCGATTTTTACGAGGGTGGCTCTGCGCTGGCCAAGGGTCGCGAGATGACCGAAGCGATGCTGGCACGCGACCCTGATCTGGATTTTCTGTACTACTCCAATGACATGATCGGTGCGGGCGGACTGCTGTACCTGCTAGAGAAAGGCTATGACGTGCCGGGACAAATCGGGCTTGCCGGTTTCAACGGCGTGGAGCTGTTGCAGGGGCTGCCACGCAAACTTGCGACGATGGATGCGTGCCGGCTTGATATCGGGCGCAAGGCAGCCGAGATAATCGCTGCGCGCGTGCAGGACCCGAAGGCAGAGGCGGACAAGCGGGTGGAATTGACGCCAAAGCTGGCGCTGGGCGATACGCTGAAACGCTGGTGACCCATAATGAACACGCGGCCAGTTCTGCAAAACGCTGACGCGCGCAAGGTTTTTCTGCATCGACATTTGTTAAGCGATGCACCGTCGGGTGCGGGTAAGGGTGATGACCTTCTGGACGTGATCACGCGTCTGGGCTTTGTACAGCTTGACAGTATCAACACCGTTGAGCGGGCCCATCACATGATCCTGCGCGCGCGGCGGATGGGGTATCGGCCGCGAAACCTCAAACCACTGCTGGAAAAGGACCGGACGCTCTTTGAGCACTGGACGCATGACGCGGCGGTCATTCCCACGGAGTTTTACAAATACTGGCGGCTCAAGATGCGGCGCGATGCCGATGTGCTGCGCGGGCGATGGCGCAAGGACCGGCGCGAGGGCTATGAGGACAAGATGGCGGACATCCTCGCCCAGATTGCAGCCCGTGGTCCTGCGTGTTCCAGCTCGGTAGGCGAGGATGAGACGCGCGGGTCAGGCGGTTGGTGGGACTGGCACCCCTCCAAGACCGCGCTGGAGTATCTGTGGCGCAGCGGCGCATTGGCGGTCACGCATCGCAGAGGGTTTCAAAAGCACTACGACCTGACTGAACGCGTGCTGGATGAAAGCGTCACCGCACATGATCCGGGGACGGAGGAAACCATCGACTGGCTGTGCCAGGCGGCGCTGAATCGTCTGGGCTTTGCAACATCCGGGGAATTGGCTGCCTTTTGGGACATTGCCTCTCCGGCAGAGACGAAAACATGGTGCGCTGGACAAACCGGGTTGATCGAAGTTGATGTCATGGGGGCAAGCGGCAGGATGCGGCGCATGTTCGCGCGCGAGGATGTGTTTGACCCTGTACCTGACCCACCCGCACGGCTGCGTATTCTCAGCCCCTTTGATCCGGCGCTAAGGGATCGCAAAAGGGCTGAATGGCTGTTCGGCTTTCACTACCGGATCGAGATTTTCGT
>JBCCUH010000339.1:0-2169 GCA_039197405.1 Pseudomonadota bacterium | reverse complement strand
CGGCGTTCTGATGTTGGCGCAGACGCAGCATGAGATCAGGGGCTATCAGCGCACGGCGCATGCCAATGCCTTGCAAGGGGTGCAGACCGAATGGATCGGTCCCGGCAAGGTCAAAGAAATCTGTCCGATCATCGAGTTGAAAGGCCCGCGCTATCCTGTGCTTGGTGGTCTTTGGCAAGCGCGCGGTGGCACAGCGCGTCACGATGCGGTGGCCTGGGGCTATGCGCGCGCCTGCTCTGACATGGGCATGGACATCATCCAGAAATGCGAAGTCACCGGCGTGCGGGTTGAGGCCGGCAAGGTCGTGGGCGTTGACACCACAAAAGGCCCGATTGACTGTGACAAGCTGGGCGGCGTTGTGGCCGGGCATTCATCCGTACTGGCCGAGCAGGCGGGCTTTCGTCTGCCAATGGAAAGCGTCGCCTTGCAAGCGCTGGTGTCCGAGCCGATCAAGCCCTGCATGGATATCGTCGTGATGGCGAATACCGTTCACGGGTATTTGTCGCAGTCTGATAAAGGCGAGATGGTTATCGGTGGCGGCACGGACGGCTATAACAACTACACCCAGCGCGGGTCTTTCCATCATGTGGAAGAAACCGTGCGCGCGCTGATCGAAACCTTCCCGATGCTGAGCCGCCTGAAGATGCTGCGTCAGTGGGGCGGGATCGTGGATGTTACGGGCGACCGCTCGCCGATCCTGTCGAAAACGCCAGTTGAGGGCATGTTCATGAACTGCGGCTGGGGCACCGGCGGCTTCAAAGCGATCCCGGGCAGCGGTTGGGCCATGGCAGAGCTAATGGCGAAGGGGCAGTCGCCGCTGACCGACGAGTTTTCTATGTGGCGCTTCAAGGAAGGCAAGTTCATTGATGAAAGCGTTGCGGCAGGGGTGGCGCACTGATGGCTACTGGATGTAACCAAAGCGCGGCTTTGCCGCGGAGCGCCCGACCCGCCCCCGTCACGCCAGAAGCGTGCATTCGGTACGACGGCGGGCGCTTCACGCCCACCCGCGGGTCGGGTGCAAACTGTTGTGCAAACGCAGAGCCCACCCAAGGTCGGTCGCGGTCCTTTTACGCAGGAGAGATCACATGCTGATCCTGACATGCCCCGTTTGCGGGGTGACATCCGAAGAAACCGAATTCCATGCGGGCGGCGAGGCGCATCTGACGCGTCATGCCACGGGCTCGACCGATGATCAGTTCGAGGATTATCTCTTCATGCGCGAGAACCCCAAGGGGGTGCACTTCGAACGCTGGCGGCACGCCTCTGGCTGCGGCAAGTGGTTTAACGCCGCGCGCTGCACCAACACGCTTGAGGTCTTCGGCACCTATCCGGCGCAGACCTTTGAGCCGCCCCAAGAGATCAAGGACGCCATCAGCGCCAAACGGCCCGGTTGGTCGTGGAGGACCTTCTCATGAGCACACGTCTTTCGCAGGGCGGTCTGCTGACCGCCGGGAAAAAACAGCTTGAGTTCACCTTCAACGGCAAACGCCTGAAAGGCGTGGAGGGCGATACGCTTGCCTCTGCGCTGCTGGCCAATGACCAGATGATGATGGGCCGGTCGTTCAAATACCACCGCCCGCGCGGTGTGGTCGCCAGCGGCGGCGAGGAGCCCAACGCGCTGTTGCAGACAGGCGCGCAGGGCACCTATGAGCCGAACCAGCGCGCGACGGTTGTTGAACTGGTGGATGGGATGACAACTTCCAGCCAAAACCACTGGCCCTCGCTGGAGTTTGACATCGGCGCGATCAACACGAAGCTGAGCCGCTTTCTGCCCGCCGGGTTCTACTACAAGATGTTCATTCACCCGCGCCCTTTGTGGAAGCACGTCTACGAGCCGTTCATCCGCAAATCCGCTGGCCTTGGCAAAGCGCCCGAGGCAGAGGATCGCGATCAGGATACTTACGAGCATTACTACCATTTCACCGATGTGATGGTGATCGGCGGCGGTATCGCTGGCTTGCAAGCGGCGAAAGCAGCGGCGCTGACCGGTGTGAAGGTTCTGCTGATCGAGCAGACATCCCATTGGGGAGGTCGCGCGCTTGTTGATGGCGGTGAGGTGGATGGCATGCCAGCGGCGGACGCGGCTCAAACGCTCATCACCGAACTGCAAGGCATGGACAATGTAACCATGCGCACCCGCCTGATGGGTGCGGGCGTTTATGATCATGG
>JBCCUH010000338.1:0-2171 GCA_039197405.1 Pseudomonadota bacterium | reverse complement strand
GCCACTTTGGGGGCTGGACGGGTCAGAAGCGACACTGATCGCCGCACGGGAAAATGCGGTCTACCGCGTTGAGGGGCCGGACGGTCCGGTCGCACTGCGCCTGCATCGCAGCGGCTATCGCACCGCCGCCGAGCTGCGCTCTGAACTGCAATGGATGGATGCGGTCAAGCAAGGCGGTCTAATGGTGCCTGAACCGGTCCCGGCGCTGGATGGCGCCTTGCTGCACGAGGTTGATGGGGTGCAGGTCGACGTGCTTGCCTGGCTTTCGGGAACGCCATTTGCAGAGGAATTTCCCGTGCAGGGTACTGCGGAACGCTGCGAGGTATTCCGGCAAATGGGCGCACAGATGGCGCTGTTGCATCAGGTGTCAGATGCCTGGACCCCACCTGCCGGTTTCACCCGCCATGCGTGGGATTTGGACGGCTTGCTGGGCGCCGTGCCAGTCTGGGGCCGGTTCTGGGACAACCCAGAGCTGTCGCAGGATGATGCCCGGCTGATGCGCCGGGTGCGCGAGCGGGCCTCTGCTGAACTGGCGTCCACGAAAGACACACTGGATTTCGGATTGATCCACGCGGATCTGGTGCCCGATAACGTGCTGGTCGATGGCGATACGCTGCGCTTTATTGATTTTGACGATGGCGGGTACGGGTTTCGACTGTTCGAGCTTGCCACGACATTGCTCAAGTTCATGCCAGAGCCAGAGTACCCGCGCTTCAAGAATGCCCTGATCGAAGGCTACACAACGCGGCGGCGCTTGAATATCGGCGCCCTTGATTTGTTTTTGCTGCTGCGCGCGACGACCTATGTGGGCTGGAACATCACGCGCATGCAAGAAGACGGCGCACAGGGGCGTAACACCCGGTTCATAGACACCGCGCGCACCTTGGCCTTGACTTACCTGAATACCTGAGACGGATTCGATTAGGCAGGTCCATCCGCGATCAGCGTCGCAAGTTTGCGGAACATCTCGGTCATCGGCGTCGACTTGCGCCAGACCAGCCCAATGGTGCGCATGGGTTCAGGCTGTTCAAACCGCGCAATGGATACATCCGAAAACCGCGCCTCCAACGGGACCGCCATTTCCGGGATCAACGTGACTCCCAACCCGCTTGCCACCATCTGCGCCAGCGTCGTCAATGACGAACCTTCCATGCTTTCCTTCGGACCATGGGCGGACAGCCCGCAGAACGACAGCGCCTGATTGCGAAAGCAGTGGCCCTCTTCCAGCAGCAAAAGCCGCATCTTGGCCAGGGCTGATCCATCCGGCACAGGTTTGCCCGCGTCCCTTGCGTGGCGGAGCAGAACAAAAACCTCGTCAAAAAGCGGCAGTTCGGTCAGCGCAGGCTCTGATATCGGAAGCGCGACCAGAGCAAGGTCCAGCTGACCGGCTTGCAGATCGGCGATGAGATTATGGGTCTGTGTTTCCTTGATCCTCAGATCGAGCTGCGGGTAGGCCGCGCTCATCTGGGCGACAACCCGTGGCAAAAGGTAAGGGCCGATGGTGGGGATCACACCCATACGCAGCTTGCCCACAAGATCACTGTGCGACGCCCGCGCCAGATCGGCCAGGTCATCCACCGAGCGTAATATCGGACGAACCCTTGCGGCGAAGTCTTCCCCGAACGCGGTAAGGCTGATGGTGCGCGCGCGCCGTTCGAACAACCGCTGGCCCAGCGTTTCCTCCAACTCCTTGATCTGAACAGAGATAGCCGGTTGCGAGATGTGGCATATGTCGGCGGCGCGCCCGAAATGGCCCTGTTCCGCCACCGCCTCGAAATAGCGCAGCTGTTTGATCGTCAGATTGTCCATAGGCAAAAACTATGACATCGATAAGAAAAAGTAAATTTTAACTATCGTGTGTCTCTGCTATGAGCAGGGTCGAGCGCGTCTGCTCGCGCGCAATTCAAGACATATCGGAGGACCCATGGACGGTAACAACATAGGCAAATGCCCGGTAATGCACGGCTCGGCTGTGCAGGCACGAAACAATCTGCGTGGCAACCGTGACTGGTGGCCCAATCAGTTGAACCTGAAGATCCTGCATCAGAACACCAAGCAGCAAGATCCCTTCGGCGGCACCGTGTCTTACAAGGAGCAGTTCGAAAAGCTCGACTATAATGCGCTGAAAGCGGACCTGACCGCGCTGATGACCGACAGCCAGGATTGGTGGC
>JBCCUH010000337.1:0-2173 GCA_039197405.1 Pseudomonadota bacterium | reverse complement strand
CCCCAGATGGGGCAAAGAGAGGAGAGAGCTAAGTGTTTGAAATTAAATGGAGGCGAGTACCGGAATCGAACCGGTGTACACGGATTTGCAATCCGCTGCGTCACCACTCCGCCAACTCGCCGACCTAGTGGGTGGGGCGTGACTAGCCGATCAGGGCAGCGCTCGCAAGAGGCAAGAGGCCCCAAATCGCGCCCGTTTGCGGACATTGCTGCGCGCGCGTGAATGTGGCAAGACACATCCCAAGGATTCCGTAGCCAGCGAGACAGACCCATGACAGACTTCGTCGCCCGCCGCACCATGATGGTGGATACGCAAGTACGCCCGTCCGATGTGACCAAATTTCCCATCATCGACGCCATGCTCGGCGTGCCGCGCGAGGCTTTCGTGCCGGGGGACAAACGCGAAGCGGCCTATATGGATGGCAACCTGGCCCTGGATGCAGACCGCGTCGTGCTTGAGCCGCGCACCTTTGCCAAAATGCTCGACGCGCTGAACCTGCAGAACGGGGACCTGGTGCTCGATATCGGCGCCGGGCTGGGCTACTCCTCTGCCGTGATGGCACGTATCGCCGAGGCCGTGGTCGCGGTGGAAAGCGATGCCTCCCTCGCGGCTGATGCGCAAACGGCGCTGATGGAAAACGACGCGATGAATGTGATCATGCACGAAGGCCCTTTGCACGAAGGCGCGGCAGAGCATGGGCCCTACGATGCCATTGTCGTGCAGGGCGGCATCGAGGAACTGCCCCGGGCGATCGAGGATCAGGTCAAGGAAGGCGGGCGCGTTGCGGCGGTCTTCATGACCGGCGCCCTTGGCGAGGCCCGCATCGGCCACAAGATCGACGGGATGATGAACTGGCGCCGGGCCTTCAATGCATCGGCGCCAGTGTTGCCCGGATTTGCCAGCACGCGCGGCTTCTCGCTTTAATGGCGTCTTTGCGCTGGAAACCCTTTGGCAGAACGTTAATCTGGACAAAGACTTTTTTTCGAGCTGCGCCGGAGCGCGGCAACTGATGACCACGCACCGGTAGGGGAACGCATGGATTACGCACTGACATCAAAGCGCTGCAGCGCTTTCGCGAAAACCCTGCTGGCGGCTGCATCGCTGACAGCCGTGCTTGCCGGACCTGCGCGGGCCGAAACGCTGACCGATGCGCTGATCGGCGCTTTCAACCACTCCGGCCTGCTGGAGCAGAACCGCGCGCTGCTGCGGGCGGCGGATGAGGATGTGGCGATTGCCATGTCGGCCCTGCGCCCGATCATCAACTGGTCCGGATCGGTGGCGCGGAACTTCTCGCGCTCGGCCTCGCAGGCGACTGGCGGCCGAACCACCGATACAAGCAATACCGCCGCGACCATCGGCATCTCCGCCAGCCTCGTGCTTTACGATTTCGGGCAGTCGCGGTTCGCCATCGAGGCGGCAAAGGAAACGGTGCTGTCGACACGCCAGCGTCTGATCGCAGTGGAACAGAATGTACTGCTGCGCGCGATCAGCGCCTTCATGAATGTGCGCCGCGCGATTGAAATCGTTGCCGTGCGTCAGGCCAATGTACGGGTCATCACGCAAGAGCTGCGCGCCGCAAGGGATCGCTTTGACGTGGGCGAGGTGACGCGCACCGATGTGGCCCTCGCCGAGGCGCGGCTTGCCTCTGCCCGGTCGCTGCTGGCGTCTGCCGAGGGCGACTATCTGCAAGCCTCCGAAGAATATCGCGCTGCCGTGGGCCGCAAACCGGGGCGCCTGTCAGCGCCGAGCGGCCTGCCGAAAACCGCAAATTCCGTGGATCAGGCCAAAGCCATTGCAGTGCGCACCCACCCCGAGATGAAAGCCGCGCAGCATGATGTTGCCGCCGCGGATCTGAACGTGGCCCGCGCGGAAGCGGCGGTCAACCCGACGGTCAGCCTCAGCAGCGGGCTGAGTGTGACAGAGAATTTCAACTCCACCA
Organism: Pseudomonadota bacterium; assembly: GCA_039197405.1. Classification (GTDB taxonomy): domain Bacteria; phylum Pseudomonadota; class Alphaproteobacteria; order Rhodobacterales; family Rhodobacteraceae; genus Planktotalea. The sequence continues at coordinate 234 of JBCCUH010000337.1, read as the reverse complement.
GTTTCCAGCGCGGCGGCAATGTGTCGATCACCGCGAAAGGCCCGATCTACCAGGGCGGGCGGCTCTCTGCGGTGCAGCGACAGGCCATGGCGCGGCGCGATGCGGCACGCTCGGGGTTGCATATCGTACGCCACCAGATCGAGCAGAACGTGGGTAATGCCTTTGCCCAGTTGCGCGTGGCGCGGGCCTCTCGCGATGCCAGTGAGCGCCAGATCAGGGCCGCGCGCGTCGCCT
>JBCCUH010000336.1:0-2191 GCA_039197405.1 Pseudomonadota bacterium | reverse complement strand
GTCGCTTTTAGCCCCAGCATTCTGGGGCGGCAAGACATCGTGCCGCATCATCTTGTGGATTTCTATTTTTTCGCAACGGGGGGAAGAAATGTGAAAATCAACCATAACGCACAGGCAGAATCGGGGTATACCCATACCCAAGTGTCCGCTGCGGTGCCGCAGCACGTGTGTATTCCGGGGGGAACATGTTCAAATATATCCTGATCGCTTTTGCTGTCATGGCATTTGCGTTTTACGAGCTCAGCGGCGGGGAAGATTTCGTCTCCATCGCAGAAGAGAAACGCGCGCTGCAGAAGATCGAAGAGGAAAAACAGCGTGTTGCCGAAGCGGCTGCCAAAGCCGAGCGTGAGGCGCAACTGGCCTCGTCCACTGTCGAAACCACGTCTGCACAGACCACGGAACTGGCCACGGCGCTGACCACGACACGGGTTATCACGGCCAGCGCCGATGCAGGCACTGCTGCTGATCCGGTGACCACAGCCGAGGTGCAGGCCGCCGTCCTGGCAGCTTTGGATGCCGATACGGTCGATGGCGAGGCTGAGAGCGACAGGGTTGTTGTTGCGGTAGCCGAGCCGGAACCGGAGCCGAAGGATATCCGCGCGGTCACGGCGGCGCGTGTCAACATGCGCGGCGGTCCGGGGCAGAATTTCGACGTGCTGGCCAAGCTGACCTCGGGCGAACAGGTGGAGATTTTGCAAGATCCCGGTGATGGCTGGGTCAAGTTGAAGGTCATGGACACGGGCCGTGTTGGCTGGATGGCGGATTTCCTGCTGACGGCTGCCAACAGCAATTGACTTGAGCCCCGTGCTGCGCGTGTTAAGCCTGCTTGCGATATATCGAAGCGGGCTTTTTCATGGCTGATACTTCCGTGCAGCGCAGCGTTCTGATCACCGGATCTTCATCAGGCATAGGCTATGATGCGGCCCTGGGCCTGCGGGAACGCGGCTGGCGCGTCTTTGCCTCCTGCCGCCAGCAGAAGGACTGCGACCGTCTACGCGCCATGGGATTTGACAGCCCGCTGATCGACTATGCCGACAGCGACACCATCGAAAGCGGGCTGGCCGAAGTGCTGAAGGCCACGGGCGGCACGCTGGATGCGCTTTACAACAACGGGGCCTTCGCCATTCCCGGTCTGCTGGAGGATCTGCCGCGCGGCGCATTGCGGTCGATTTTCGAAACCAACCTCTTTGGCCTGCATGAGCTGACCACAAAGGTGATCCCGGTGATGCGCAGGCAGGGCCATGGGCGCATCGTCAATTGCTCTTCAGTGCTGGGGCTGGTCATCCTGCCCTACCGGGGTGCCTATAATGCCACGAAATTCGCGCTTGAGGGTCTGAGCGATACGCTGCGCCTCGAAATGCGCGGCACCGGGATCGACATCATTCTGATCGAGCCGGGCCCGGTTACCTCCGACATTCGCAAGAACTCGATCCCGCATTTCGAGCGGTGGATCGACTGGGAAAACTCCGCCCGCGTGGACGACTATCGCGCAGGCCTGCAGGAGCGTCTTTACCAGGAGAGCGGGCCGGACACCTTCGAGCTGCCCGCCAGCGCAGTCACCAAAAAGCTGGTCCATGCGCTGGAATCGCGCCGCCCGCGCGCGCGCTATTTCGTCACAACACCCACCTATGTTTTTTCGGGTCTGAAACGGCTATTACCCACACGCGCGCTGGATTGGATCATTTCGAAGGCCTGAGTCTCGCTTTTGGTTCCCGCGCCCCTACATCAGCAGCAGACCCGCATCTGAAAGGCCCGTCCCATGTTACAAGATCCCCTGTTCATCGTCATGGCGCTGGCCATACTGCTGGTGCTTGGCATCCTGATGGTCGGCATCGGCGGCTTTGCCAAGGGTGGTGAATTCAACAAGAAACACGCCAACCGGATCATGCGCTACCGCATTTATGCGCAATTCGTTGCGGTCGCCCTGATCCTTTTGTTTGTCTATATTCGCGGAAGCTAAGCCCATGGTCGTTCTCAACAAAATCTATACCAAGACCGGCGATGCCGGTGAAACCGCACTTGGCAATGGTGCGCGCGTGGCCAAGCATTCGATGCGCGTGACAGCGTATGGCACGGTGGATGAAACCAATGCGGTCGTCGGTCTGGCCCGCCTGCAGTCGGACGGCGAGATGGATGCGCAGCTGGCGATGATCCAAAATGACCTTTTTGATCTGGGCGCGGATATGTGCCG
>JBCCUH010000335.1:0-2197 GCA_039197405.1 Pseudomonadota bacterium | reverse complement strand
CAATGATTTCGCTCGCGTTGAATCCAACGTTTAAAATTCGCTAAATTAACAAACCCCCTAAACTTGACAAAATAATAACCCACAAAGCTTCATCAGATCTGGATTGCGAGACTGCGGCGTTGCTACGTGCCGCGATCCGCCCAATCTTTGCCAGCGCTGCAAGCTGGAACAATCTGGCCGACGTCCTGAAAGACAAGGGGTATCGCCTGGCTTTTCGCGAAGGCCGCCTTTGCGTGACTGACCGGCACACCGGCGCGCGCATCTGCGGGATACGGTTTCTGGGCTTCGAGCTTCGGGAACTGGTGCGCCGAATGGGGCGCCCGATCGTTGTTGCCCGTGGAAACGGCGCAGATGGCGACGTTCTGACTGCGCGTCCGGGGGTACAGGTCTAGAAGCTCCGCCAGAACTGGACCGACCGGCGCAGGGTTTTTGCCAGGCTATGGCGCGCAGCGGTTTTGATTGGCTCGGGCGTGCCGGGCCTGCGCAACAGCTCCCAGATCAGGCGGGCAGGCATATGACCACGCCGATAAAACCCTGCAAAGTCTTCCAGTTTCAGGCCTTTGGCTGATTTGAAACCTGCATAGTAATTCATCCAAACGCGCGCATAGTCCTGACCGGTTGCATCATGATCGCTTGTCACACCACGATCCCAGAACATTGAAATCGGGTCGTCCATACGTTCGCCCTGATAACCGCCGCCGATCAAACGCATCATCAGATCATAGTCCGCCGCGATGCGGTATTGGATGTCATGCCCGCCTAGCGCCTGAAACACATCTCGGCGGATGAAGACCGAGTTGTGGCAAAACGGCATGCGCTGCAGGATAGCCTTCTGCGACATACGCTTTTCCATCGTTTCTCTGCCGTCTGCATAGTGCCGTAGGGTCGAGCCATAGAGGAAATCGGGCTGTGTTGCCTGTAGCCGATCTGCGGCTTGGTTCAGGATATTGTCCGATGCCAGAGAATCGTCCGAGTTCAGAAACAGAAGGTATTCTCCTGTTGCCCCCTGCGCGCCTTTGTTCATCGCGTCATACAAACCGCCATCCGGTTCACTGATCACGGTCGTGCGCGGAACGCCCTTAGTCAGGTCGTGCAGCAGCGAAACGGTGCCATCGGTTGAGGCCCCATCATGAATGATGTGCTCGGCCCGCGCGCAGCCTTGGCGTCGCATGCAGGCGATGACGCCCTTGAAACTGTCCTGCCGCCCTTGGGACAGCAGGTTGTAGGTCGCGGTGATAACCGAAATCAGCGGATCAGGCGATTTGCTCATAAATCCCGGCGATTTTTGTGACTGCGGCCTCGGGGCTCAGCTCTTCGCTTTCGTCGGTGCGGCGGCTGGTCAGCTCGACCACTCCGTTCTTCAGGCCACGCGGCCCAACGGTGATGCGCCATGGCAGACCGATCAGATCCATGGTGGCGAACTTGCCCCCGGCCCGTTCGTTGCGGTCGTCATAAAGCGGCTCCAGACCCAGAGCTGTCAAAGCTGCGTAGAGTTTTTCGCATGCGGCATCCGCCTCTTCATCGCCTTGCTTCAGGTTGACGATCCCACAGTGGAACGGAGTTACGCCCTCGGGCCAGATGATGCCTTTTTCATCATGGCTGGCTTCGATGATCGCACCGATCAGGCGGCTGACGCCAATGCCGTGGCTGCCCATGTGAACCGGAACCGGCTTGCCATCGGGGCCTTGGACAGTTGCCCCCATAGCCTCGGAATACTTGGTGCCGAAGTAGAAAATCTGCCCGACCTCGATCCCGCGTGCCACACGACGGCGCTCCTCGGGTACCTGATTGAACAGTGCCTCGTCATGGGTTTCGTCGGTGCGCGCGTATTTCGAGGTGAACTCTTCCAGGATCGCCTGACACTGTTCGCGGTTATCATAGTCGATATTGCGATCGCCAAAGGTCAAATCGGTGACAGCGCTGTCATAAAAGACCTCGGACTCGCCCGTCTCAGCCAACACAAGGAATTCATGCGTGTCATCGCCACCGATGGGGCCGGAATCGGCGCGCATCGGAATGGCCTGCAGGCCCATGCGTTCGTAGGTGCGCAGGTAGCTGACCAGATGGCGGTTATAGGCGTGCAGTGCGTCCTCTTTGGTCAGATCGAAATTGTACCCGTCTTTCATGTAGAACTCGCGGACCCGCATGACGCCGAAACGCGGGCGGATTTCATCGCGGAATTTCCACTGGATCTGGT
>JBCCUH010000334.1:0-2205 GCA_039197405.1 Pseudomonadota bacterium | reverse complement strand
GATTTCGACCCGCAGGCCACGCTCAGCCATTCCATGGGGCTGACGGATGTGACCGAAGAATACACCGTCTGGGGCATCATGGCGCGCGATCTGGCGAAGGAAACCGAACGGATGAATGCCGCCACCGTCGGCGCGGAAAGCGGAGCTGCCCTGCCCCAGCGCCGCCTGCCCGCCTCGATCACCGAGATGGGTTTGGCCGATCTGCGCCTTGCTGATTTCATCAAGCCGACCAACTGGCCGACCATCGACATTGTGCCGTCTTGCGCCAATGCGGCCTTTGTCGAATTTGCCTCGGCGCAGTACCGGCATATGAACCCGGAGTGGTCGTTCTTCGCCGCCGTTTCGCGCTTTCTCGATCAACTGCCGGACGACGCCTATGACATGGTGATCTTCGATTGCCCGCCAGCGATCGGCTATCAGTCTATGAACGCGGTCTTTGCTGCTGATGTGCTTTATATCCCCTCTGGTCCTGGCTATTGGGAATATGACAGCACCACGTCTTTCATCGGTCAGCTGTCCGAAGCCTTGGAAGATCTCAGCCGTTTTGCAGGGCTTGTCCCCGCGGGGACACTTCAATTGCCCAAGTCATTTCTGGACCTCAGATTCCTACTCACGCGGTTTGAGCCCAATAATGATTTGCACCGTGCGATGCAGCAAGCTTTCGGAAAGGTATTTGGCGAACGATTGGCCGAACACCCGATCGAGATGACCCGCGCCGTTGAGCAATCAGGGCGGTTTTTGTCATCCATCTACGAGATCGATTATCGAGACATGACGCGTGAAACATGGCGGCGGGCCCGCGCCAGTTTTGACCGCGCTTATGACGAATTCAAAGGCAACCTGTGCACTGCCTGGGACAAGCTGGAGGCTGACCAATGAGCAAGAAACGCCGCGTATTTGACATCGACTTTGACGATGCGACCGAGCTGGAAACCAAATCTGTCCCCGCGGGGACAGACGCGCCGCTGCGCCGTGGACCGATGGCTGCCGCCATCACCGAAAACGCCGATGCGCTGCAGGATCGCTCTGCCGCAGAGGCCGCCATTCGTGCCGAGAATGACAAGCTGGCGCATGAGTTTGTCGCTTTGAAGAAAGCAGGCGGTATCGTCAAACGCATCCGTATTGACCAGATCCATACCGATAAGTTGATCCGCGACAGATCGCCGGTGCGCGATGCGGATATCGACGAATTGAAAGCCTCCATTCAGGCTGTTGGCTTGTCCAATCCTATCCAGGTCGAAGAACGGGCTGACGGGCAATACGAGCTGGTCCAGGGCTGGCGGCGCCTGACCGCGTTTCGCGAGTTGCATCGCGATACTTTGAAAGATGCGTTTCTGACTGTCCCGGCGGGGATTGTCGCCAAGGGCGAAAGCCTGGAGCGCCTATATCAGCGCATGGTGGATGAAAACCTGATGCGCCGGGATATATCCTTTTCCGAGATGGCGCAACTGGCGCTGTCCTATGCGCGTGACAGCGAGACAAGCACCGCAAATGCGCGCGATGCGGTGGATATTCTTTTTGCCTCGGCGGGCCGTCAGAAACGCGCCTACATCAAGAATTTCACCGTGCTCCTGCTGCATCTCGATGGCGTGCTGGCGCATCCCTATGCGGTTCCGCGATCGCTGGGCTTGCAACTGGTCAAACGGATGGATGAGGATCCGCAAGCGGCGGCAAGGCTGCGCGCGTATTTGGCGGACCCGGAGGGCAGGGATGAAGCTCAGGAACTGGACATTCTGCGGGCTTTCGTTTCGGAGAAACCGGTAAAGCGCAAGCCTGCTGCGCGCAGAAAATCCAGCGCCAAGACCACGATCAAACTGACGCGTCCCCGCGGGGACACCGTGCGTTGCACCGCGTCTGACGGACGTTTGGAGGTGACGGTCAACCATGATTTCAGCGCGCATGATGCGCGAAAACTGGAAGAGGCGATCACCAGAATGCTGGATCATCTGGACCGGTAGCAGACACTAAACCGCATTATAGAGACTGGTGAACCCCGAGAGTTTTCTCGGGGTTTTCTTTTGTCGTGCGCTGTCTGTCCCCGCGGGGACAGAATGGTGAGGGATGGCAGGTCAGCAATGTATTGGGGTAATATGAAACCCCATAGTCGCGATGGTGCGGTTGTCGGTCGCACCTATTGCATACGCATGCAAAAAGAGTAGTCTGGAGCTGAATCATGCACCCAGGAGACAGCAATGACCCCGCAAG
>JBCCUH010000333.1:0-2215 GCA_039197405.1 Pseudomonadota bacterium | reverse complement strand
CTTCAAGCGGCGACCCAGCTTGTCGCTGACTGCATCTACCGCGTCCCGGATGTCATCAAGGCCCTCGGTCTTGTTCGACACAGAGGCAGAGACGCCGGTAGGTCCACGATATTCACCATGCGCCGTGCGCATCTGTGCGGCCCATTCGCCTGTGGTGACACCCGCTTTGGCCGCCGCGATAGAGGCAGGCATGACGTTCTCGCCCTTTGCAGAGGCTTCACGCAAAGCGGCCAAGGCTGTGTTCACAGCATCATTGTCCCGTTCGCGCCGCCAAGCCTCTAACCGGCCAATCTGTTCAGCCTCAACAGCCGGATCAACGACCATGATCCCGCCGTCTTCTGTTTGCAGCGGCGACGGCTCGCCATTGGTAAATTTGTTCACACCCACAACAGTGGTCTCGCCCGCTTCAATGCGGTTCAGACGGTCCGCGTTGCTGTCTACAAGCCGTGATTTCATGTATTCGATCGAGCTGATCGCGCCGCCCATGCTTTCAAGGTTTGCAAGCTCTGCCCGTGCGCCTTCCTTCAAAGCTTCGACCTTGCGATCTACAGCAGGGTTCTCGTCAAAGAGGTCGTCGAATTCCAGAAGGTCCGTCTCATATGCCAAAATCTGCTGCATGCGCATGGACCATTGCTGATCCCAGGGGCGGGGCAGGCCAAGCGCCTCGTTCCAAGCGGGCAATTGCACAGCGCGGGCGCGTGCCTTTTTGGACAGTGTCACCGCGAGCATTTCGATGAGGATACGGTAGACGTTGTTCTCCGGCTGCTGTTCGGTCAGGCCAAGGCTGTTCACCTGCACGCCATAACGGAACCGGCGCATCTTGGGGTCGGTGACGCCATATCGCTGCTCGCAAATCTCATCCCAAAGATCGACGAACGCGCGCATCTTGCACATCTCGGTGACAAAGCGGATGCCCGCATTCACAAAGAAGGAAATGCGCCCGACCAGCACCGGGAAGTCTTCCGCAGGTACGCGTGGGCGCAGCTCATCCAGAACCGCCTGCGCGGTGGCCAGGGCGAAGGCCAGCTCTTGCTCTGGCGTCGCGCCTGCCTCTTGCAGGTGATAGGAACACACGTTCATCGGGTTCCATTTGGGGATCGTCGTATAGCAATACTCTGCCACATCCGCGATCATCTTGAGCGACGGTTTCGGCGGGCAGATATAAGTACCGCGCGACAGGTATTCCTTGATCAGGTCGTTCTGTACTGTACCTTGCAGCTTGGAGACGTCCGCGCCCTGTTCCTCTGCGACCGCGATATAAAGCGCCAGCAGCCAGGGCGCGGTCGCGTTGATCGTCATAGAGGTGTTCATCTCCTCCAGCGGGATGTCCTCGAACAGTGTGCGCATATCGCCTAGATGGCAGACCGGCACGCCGACTTTGCCCACCTCACCACGGCTGAGAACGTGATCGCTGTCATACCCTGTCTGCGTGGGCAGATCGAAAGCGACAGAAAGTCCGGTCTGACCTTTCGCGAGGTTGCTGCGATATAGTGCGTTTGACGCTTTGGCCGTCGAATGTCCCGCATAGGTGCGGATCAGCCAGGGGCGATCTTTTTTGACGGTCTCGGACATGGCGGGCCTCGTGAATCGTGTCGGTAATAATCTTGCGTTTGCGCGCACCATGTTGGAATTTTGCGCAACTGTCAATTCGCTGCGTCGCGGCAATTTCCGCTTTGCGCCTGCAGCGTGTATCGCATTTCCAGAGATGACGAAAATCCAAAGATATGTTTGAATGGACCAAGGTGTTGCGTCTCGCCTGGGCTAAAACCGGATCGTTCATACAATGCGCGTGCACGGGGGTTGGTGTTGATCACATCGAGACGAACTTCAGCACAGCCCTGCGTCGCCGCTTCCTCTTTGATCGCATCAAGCAAGCTGGTGCCCACGCCTTTGCCACGCGCCTCGGCAGTGACGAAAATGCCGTCCATCAGCAAAACCCCGTGCGACAGCTTTCTTTCTACCAGGGATAGCAAAGCAGCCCGCCAGCATGCGCCGACAATCCCATAGGTCGCGGCCAGATCGCCAAAGCCCCCGCCAACCAGCGCGCCGTCAGCGGTTTTGTACCCTGCAATACCGAGCAACGCGCCGCGATTGTCACGCGCAGCAATTGCGAACTGTGGGTCGATTACGCGGGCCAGAAACGCCAGTGCTTTTCTCTCTGGGCGCAGGGTCTTGCCCAGTTTCGCGCCGAAGGCCTCCCAGTACAACGTGGCCG
>JBCCUH010000332.1:0-2233 GCA_039197405.1 Pseudomonadota bacterium | reverse complement strand
GGGTTGTTCGCAAACAGGGGTTTGCGATCGTCATGCGGAAACAGAACATCCAGCTGTGTCCAGTACTCAGGATCCCAGGCAACAATTGCCGTCACCGGCGCCCCCATCATCTTCGGGACATTCAGTGGTTTCATAGACTTTGCCAACCGGGCCTTCGCCTCGGCACTGCGTACGAACTTGAACCGCGCCGGGCAGGTGTTCATGCTGGTCGGTCCGTTGATGGTGATTTCATACAGCGTCCGCAACATGTCATCCGACACAGGCTTGTCCAGCCAGGCGTAGTGTGATCGTGCCCGGCGCAAGATCAGATCAATTGCATCGTCATCCAGCCGCGCCTTTCGGGCCCGCAAGGCGCGGACTGCATTCTGGGCCGCGGTTCTCAGTTCCTGGTTCATTCGGCCGCCCGGCGCGGGGCCATGTCCGCTTCATCCACAACGGGGTTCGAGCAGATACCGATCCCCTCTATCTCGATTTCGATCACCTCACCGGGTTTCAGCCAGCGCGGTTGGGGCTTTTTGGCGTGTCCGACCCCAGGCGGTGTGCCCAGCGCGATCAGCGTACCGGGTTCAAGCGTGGTGTATTCCGAGATAATCGATACCGCCCGCGCTGCGGACCAGATCATGTTCGATGTGTTAGAGCGCTGCAGGATCTCGTCGCCGACCCGGCTTTCAATTTTAAGACCCGCTGCCCCCTCGGGCAGAGTATCGGGGGTCACCACGACGGGGCCGATCGCGCCTGTGTTGTCGAAGTTCTTTCCCGGGGTCCACTGATGTGTCTTTCGTTGATAGTCCCGGACCGAGCCGTCGTTGAACACGGTGTATCCGAACACATGATCCAGCGCCGCGCTCTCGGGGATGTGCCGCCCGCCGGTCCCGATGATCACCATCAACTCGGCTTCGTAGTCCAGCTTCTCCGAGCATGTGGGGCGGACAAGAGGCGCGCCGGCTGCCATGACCGAGTTTGGCCCGCGCATGAACAGGGCCGGGTAGTCGGGAATGTCGTAGCCGCCTTCCTTTACGTGCTCAACATAGTTGAGCCCGAGGCAGATAATCGCCGCCGGACGCGCAACCGGCAGGGCCGGAGTGATCAGATCCAGTTCTGTTGCGGGACCCGGATCGCCGAGGCCTGACACTTGGGACAGCAGGGCGGCATCCCCGGCCAACGCGGTGAGGTCCGTGCCGACTTCAGGTATCTGCGCGGTCAGATTGTAAGCCAGCGCATCCCTGACCAAGAATACGGAGTTCGCACCGTTGATGCTTCCGACCATGAACCGCATGTGCACCCTCGTGTTGAATTGCGTTTATTTTGGCGATAATAATTATTGAAGTCAAATAAAATCGATATTTTTACATTGGGAGAACCGCATGCCTGACTGGGACACCTACAAAGCAGAAGCGCAGGCACGCGGCGCCCTCGCGCTCGAACTTTTCGTGGTACAGTCCACGCCTGTGCAAACGCCGGAGGTGTTGAAGACAAATCTGCCGGCTCACCTGGCCTATCAGGCCAAGCTGGAAGCCGAGGGTACGCTTGTGTTCGCCGGGCCACTTTCTGATGAAACAGGAATGCAGATGGAAGGGATGGGGATGATCATCTACCGCGCCCCTTCAATCGATACGGCCCGTGCGCTGGCCGATGCCGACCCAATGCACAGTTCCGGCGCGCGCCGCTATACCCTGCGCAAATGGATGGTCAATGAGGGTAGCCTGACCGTCACGGTGGGTCTGTCCGGTCAATCCGTGGTGTTGAGTTAATCCGGATGTCCCAAGCCAGCTTCCTCGGCGATCTGCTCACGACGTTGTTCGAACGGCGCCGTCCCCTCACACAGGAAGTCGACGCCCGCCCGCTGACCGAGATGTGCGAAGCCCTGCTTGCCGCCGAGGGCGAAGTCTCGGGGATGACCCTGGCCAAGTCCATTCTTGATCGGTATGCGGGACTGGCGCGAGAGGAAAAGCTGGCCTTCTTTCAGTTTCTCAACGAGCAACTCGAGCTTGATGCGCACCACCTTGGACAGCTGGCGGATCAATACAGGACGTCGGGAACTGTCGATGCCTATCAGGCGCTTGCTGAGGCATCCGAGCCGCGGCGGCAGGAACTTCTGCGCAGATTGAACCAGTCCCCCGGGGCAACGGCTGCGTTGGTGTCCATGCGCCAGGATCTGCTGGAACTGGTGCCCGATGCCCCTGATCTGAAACGCACAGACATGGATTACGTCCATTTGCTGCGCAGCTGGTTC
>JBCCUH010000331.1:0-2247 GCA_039197405.1 Pseudomonadota bacterium | reverse complement strand
CTGATCTGGACGGTGCTGGCGCTGGCGGCGAACAATCCCGGCGCGGTGATCGAGCAAACCGGCTCCACCGGGATGGAGTTTCTGGGCGGATATGCCCTTGGTAGAGCCTATATTCGCAGCCGCGCCGATTTTGCGGCCATGACCCGGGTGCTCGTGCTGATGGTGATCGTGATGCTGCCCTTTGCGGTGTTCGAAACCCTCACCAGCCGGTCGCTCTGGCTGGAATTCCTGCGTATGATCCCCGGCGTGAAAACCCTGTGGGAGATCCCCAGCGAGGCGCGCAGCCTGTTTGGAATGAAACTGGAGCGGGTGCAGGGCGGCTTTGCGCACCCCATCCACTTTGGTCTGTTCTGTTCGGTCTGTTTCTCGCTTTGCGTGGTGGGGATGAAGGGCATTTTCAGCACGCCGCGCCGTCAACTCAGCGGGGCAGCCCTAGCGCTGGCGGCGTGCCTGTCACTGTCATCGGGGGCGCTGTTGGCTGTGGCGCTGCAGGGGGCCTTGATCCTCTGGGCGTTGGCACTGGCCAAGGTGCCGGGGCGCTGGTGGGTGCTCGTGGGTCTGTTTGTGCTGATCTACATCGGGATTGATCTGGCATCAGAACGGACCCCGATCCGGGTCTTCATGAGCTATGCCACGTTTTCGGCCCATAATGCCTTCTGGCGGGGGATCATCTTTGAATGGGGCATGAAAAGCGTCTGGGCGCATCCGATACTGGGGATCGGGCTGAACGACTGGGTGCGGCCCAGTTTCATGGTCGGGTCCTCGGTCGATAATTTCTGGCTGCTGACGGCGATGCGCTATGGGATCCCCGCCTTTGCCTGCCTTGTGGCGGGTTATGTCTGGGTGCTGGTGGCGCTGATGCGGCGGGATTTTCACAGCGATGCGGTGCTGACCCAGTTCCGGCTGGCCTGGGTCTTCACCTTTCTGGGACTTAGCTTCACCCTTTGTACCGTCCATGTCTGGGGGGCGATGTATTCGTTCACCTTTTTCATCCTCGGGGCCGGGGTCTGGATGATGCATGCACTGCCCGAAGACGGCACTGGCCCTGCGGAAGAGGTGACCCCTGCACGGCGCGAGACCCTGTTCGCCCGCAGCTTTGAGACAGAGACCCCAGACGCCCCGTCTGACACCGCCCGCTATTCGCGCTTTATGAAAGACCGTTCATGACACAGGCAACATTAGGCGTGGTGGTGGTGACCTACTGCGGGGCGGATGTCATTGCGACCTGTCTGGAAACGCTGATGGGGGCGCGGGATGTGGCGCTGCGGGTTGTGGTCGTGGACAATGGCTCGCCCGATGACACGGTGCAGGTGATCAAGGACTGGGCCAGTGGAGTAGCGCCATTTCAGGGCAAACTACCCTTTATAGTGTCTGACATTACGAAACCTGTGCCTTTGGATGGGACGGGCGGGGGGCATCGGATCACCCTGATCGAGACCGGCCGGAACACCGGCTTTGCGGGCGGCGTGAACGTCGGCCTGGCCCATCTGGCCGCAGACCCCGCGATTGACCGGTTCTGGGTGCTGAACCCCGATTGCGCCGTCCCGCCCGAGACGCCCGCGAAACTGGCCACGGCCACGGGGGATTTTGCGCTGATGGGCAACCGGATCATCTTTCAGGACGACCCGGATATGATCCAGATCGATGGCGGGCTGATCAGCTGGACCACCGGGGTGACTGCGAACCTCAACACCCTGCAGGATCCGGCGACAACGCCCACGCCGGCCCCCGATGAGATGCAGTTCATCTCGGGGGCGAGCATGGTGGCCAGCCGGGCGTTCTATGAAAGCGTCGGACCGATGCGCGAGGACTACTTTCTCTATTACGAGGAGGTGGATTGGGCGCTGCGCCGCACTGCGCCGCTGGCCTGGACCGCGGATGCGCCGGTTTACCACAAGGGCGGGGCCTCGATCGGGTCGCGCACACGGCGTCAACGGGCCTCGGTCCTGTCGCTATACTTCATCCACCGGGCCCGGGTGATGTTCCTATGGCGGTTCAGAAAAGCCAGTGTTCCAATGGGGTTAGCATATAGCTTAGCTAAGTCGGTTCAATTATTTGCAGAAGGAGATGCGGCCGGAGCCGCCGCCATTCTCCGCGGCAGCTTCCAAATGCGCGCGCCAAAGGTGGTGCGCCAGAAGCTGGGGCACTAAAGCGTTTCGCCTTTAACCTGAGACACAGCGTGTAGCGAAACGCAGCGCAACCGTCTTGTGGTGTGGGCCTTTCGCCTGAAGCATCGTCGCTAAGATT
>JBCCUH010000330.1:0-2249 GCA_039197405.1 Pseudomonadota bacterium | reverse complement strand
TGACGAAGGTTATGGCCCCAATGCGCCTGCCATGCAGGCCCTTGCATCAGCGCATGATCTGATCATTTGCGTTGATTGCGGCACGCTCAGCCATGACCCTATTGCCGCCGCGCAGGGCGCTGATGTGATCGTGCTTGACCACCATCTGGGTGCGGATACGCTTCCCGATGCTTTGGCCGTGGTTAATCCCAACCGCATGGATGAAGATGGCGCGCTAGGGCATCTTTGCGCTGCGGGCGTGGTGTTTCTGATGCTGGTCGAGGCTGGCCGGCAACTTCGCGAAGCGGGCGAAGCCGGACCCGATCTGATGGCACTGCTCGATCTCGTGGCGCTGGCGACTGTCGCCGATGTAGCACCTCTCATCGGGGTGAACCGAGCCTTGGTGCGGCAGGGTCTGACTGTTATGGCCCGGCGCGCGCGCCCCGGCCTGACTGCGCTCAGCGATGTGGCGCGAATGGACAGCAAACCTTCCAGCTACCATCTGGGCTTTTTGTTGGGTCCGCGCGTGAATGCGGGCGGGCGGATTGGTACCGCTGATCTGGGCGCACGCCTGCTGGCTACCCGCGATCCCCATGAGGCGGCAGCCCTGGCCGAGCGTCTTGATACGCTGAACACCGAGCGCCGCGATATCGAAGCCAGCGTGCGCGCCGCTGCGCTGGAGCAAGCCGAGGCACGCGGGCTTGATGCACCGTTGGTCTGGGCAGCAGAAGACGGCTGGCATCCCGGCGTTGTCGGCATTGTCGCCTCCCGTCTGAAAGATCACGCGCATCGCCCGGCGGTGGTCATCGGATTTGACGGCGATGATGGTAAAGGCTCTGGCCGGTCCATTTCGGGCGTTGATCTGGGCGCATCCATACAGCGGCTTGCGCAGGAAGGCCTGATAGAAAAAGGCGGCGGTCACAAGATGGCAGCAGGTCTGAGTTTGTCGCGCCAGCAGCTACAGCCCGCGATGACGCGGCTTTCCGAACTGCTGGCCCGTCAGGGCGCCGGTGATGCGGGGCCTTCCGACATGCGGCTGGACGCCATGATCATGCCCAGCGCCGTGCACACTGAACTGATCGATCAGATCGAAGAGGCCGGTCCTTTCGGTGCAGGCGCCCCAGCCCCGCGCTTCGCGATACCGGATGCAGAGATCAAATTCGCGAAACGGGTCGGCGATCAGCATCTCAAGATCACATTTGGCGATGGGCTGTCGGCGCGTATGGATGCCATTTGTTTTGGCGCTTTTGACGGTGAAATCGGCCCTGCGCTGGAAACTCACGGCGGCGCGCGGTTTCATCTTGCCGGTCGGTTGGAGGTTAATGAATGGGGCGGAAGACGCAGCCCCCAGCTGCGTTTGGAAGACGCTGCGCCCGCATGATTTATCGTTGAGAAATCATGCGAAAAATCGTGATTTTTGCTCTTGCGCGGGCGCGCGAGTTTCCCTAGAAGTCGCCTCACGCCAGATGCTGGCCCGTTCGTCTATCGGTTAGGACGCCAGGTTTTCAACCTGGAAAGAGGGGTTCGATTCCCCTACGGGCTGCCACTTTCCCATCCAAATCTCCGCAAGAAAACCAATGTTTCTGCAGGTGAAACCTACCGCTCAAAACGCGGTGCCCACCGGTTATGGCGCGGCCCCCAAAACGCGCCTGAGCGCCGCGCACTCTAGACCCGGCGTGTCACTCCAGCTAAGTGACAAAGTTCCGCCATAGCGTTGACACGCGGTCTTGAGAGTTGCCAGCATTTTGCACGCCGCTGCGTCTTTTGCTCCGATGCCGCGCGAACCTGCCAAATTGCTGTCTGTCGCAATGAGCGGCGATTGAACCACCTGGATCGCCCGGCGCCCTATGGGATCAAACATCGGAAAGGAACGCGATGTGCCGCAGCGAAAGCCTGCGTGTTCCGGATAGCCCAATGATGCATCCCGCCGAATACCCGAGCTTTCCAGCAACAGCGGCGTCTGGGGCCAACTCCATCGTTGATCCCGCATACGCGCACCCCACGTCAGGGGCAGTCGCTTCCCGCACACCATCTGGTCGCCAAAGGTTCTTGCCTCCACTGCGATGCGGTTCTGGTCCAACCGTGTGCCTGCTCTGAGGCTCAGCCCCAGATTGTGCCCTCGGGGTACCACCCTTTTTGCAAAATCTTGCAACCCTTCTGTAGCGGAGGGCACGTAAAACGTTACAGAACTCCCGGTTTGTTCGGCCATCGCCATCAGGCGATCCTGAGGTGAAACCGGTTTGCCCTGACCCTTCGAGGCGCGCGCCTGT
>JBCCUH010000329.1:0-2274 GCA_039197405.1 Pseudomonadota bacterium | reverse complement strand
TGGAAATCATGCCAAACCTCTCTTCATCTTGCCAATAAACTCCGGGGAGGTCTGGAGGGGTGGAACCCCTCCAGCGGATCGGCGCCGCAGGCGACGAAACCGCTCATGGCGCAGCCACCAGCGTCTCGGGCGCGCCCTTGGGCAAAACGGTCTCGCCCGGGCTGACGATGGTGAATTGCACCGGCGCATTGCGCACGGTCACCTCATCCCCATCCATACGGGCGACAGTGAATTCACTGTCCTCCATCGCGCCGGCATCGGGGAAATCCTCGCGGTAATGCGCCCCGCGCGAGTTTTCGCGGGCCAGCGCCGCCTGCGTGATCACCTGCGACACATCGCAAAGCGACCGCAGGTTCAGCCAATCATGCCAGGTCAGGTTGAATGCAAAATTACCGCTATCGACCCCGACATTCATCAACGCATCGGACACAGTCGCGATCCCGGCCAGACCGCGCATCATCCCCGCTTCGCTCCGCATCACACCAACCTCATCCCACATGACCTCCTGCAAGGCCTTGCGGAGCGGCAGCACCAGATCCGGCTTGCGGCTTAGCGGGTAGATCGCCCGCTCAAACTCGGCTGCCAGAACCTGCTCATCGGGCTCACGCAAGCGCATCCGCGCAACATCGCGCCCCATCGTGTCGCCTGCAATACCGCCAAATACAGTAGAGTTCGCCACCCCATTGCCGCCCAGCCGGTTGCTGCCATGCGCGCCGCCCGCATCCTCGCCCGCCACGTAAAACCCTTCCATGCCCGTGCGCGTATCCACATCCACGACCACTCCGCCCATGAAATAATGCGCGGTCGGCACCACTTCGACCTTGCCAGCCGCCAGATCAAAACCGCTGTCCGCACAGCGCCTGACCATACCCTTGAACTTTTCACGCACGAAATCCGGGCCAAGATGGCCCATTGAAATGAAAACGCCTTCCTGCTTGGGATCGTTGGTCTTGCGCATCTCCGCATAGATCCCACGGCTGACCACGTCGCGGGTCGCCCGCTCGCCCTTGGCGTCGTAGTCGAACATGAAGCGCTGGCCGGAATGGCTGATAAGCTGCCCGCCCGCGCCGCGCAGCCCCTCCTCCAGAACCGTGCCGGTCATGCGCGTGTGATCACCGGCCAGAAGACCCGTGGGATGAAACTGCACCATCTCCATATCACGCAGGCTGAGCCCTGCCCGCAGGGCCATTGCCAGCCCATCCATCGTCTTGTCACCCGAAGGCGTGTGATAGCGGTACATGGTCGGCCCGCCACCGGTGGCCATCAGCACCGTTTTGGCCCGCACCAACCGGAACCGCCCGCTGCGCATGTCGATCATCAGTACACCCGCAAGGGCCGCACGGTCTTTGGTCGGGATGAGGCCAACCGCGCGATGCTCCTGCATCTTCTCCACGCCGCTGGCGAGCACCTTTTCCATCAGCCGGTTGATGATCTCGATCCCGGTCAGATCACCCTTGTGCACCGTCCTGTCCGCCGTCTGCCCGGCAAAGGCTTTCTGATGCAACGAGCCATCGGGGTTGCGATCAAAAAAGCAGCCGATCTCGTTCTCCAGTTCACGGATCCGCACCACAGCCTGCTCGCAAAGCCGCCAGGCCATGTCCTGATCAGGCAGCCATTTGCCGCCCTGAATCGTGTCCATGAAATGCCGCTCAACCGTGTCGCCGCCGCCCAGCGCCACGTTGTAACCGCCCTGAACCATGCGGGTGCAGCCGCATTTGCCAATCAGCCCTTTCACCGCGATTGTGATCTTGGTGCCGGCGGGCGCCGTTTGCTGCGCATGCAGCGCCGCGAACAGGCCCGCGCCGCCAGTGCCGAGGATCAGGATATCGGTGTCATGGCGCTCGATGTCAGAAAGTTTCATGGCCTACACCGCCTGCATCAGGAACAGGCCCGCGATCAAGAATGACACCGCAGCCGCCGCAGCAGCCAAAGTCTTCTGCGGCGCGCTCCAGGGCAGCCATTCCAACGCCATCAGACGCAAGCCGCCGAACATATGGGCCGCCAGCAGGAAGACGAGGCCAAACTCGGCCAGCTTCACAGCACCGCTTTCGGACATCAACAAAAAGCCATCCAGCCGCACAGGATCGGTCATCGCCATCGCCAGCACCCAGAAATGCAGCGGCAGAAACAGCGCCAGCGCCAGACCCGACAGGCGATGCATTAGATAGGCCAGCCAAAGCGGATGCGCGCGACAGGCAGGTCTCATGCGGCGCCTCCCATGACGGTCACAGCCCAGACAGCGCGCGCGCCCAAGGCGAACAACCCCAGTCCGAT
>JBCCUH010000328.1:0-2280 GCA_039197405.1 Pseudomonadota bacterium | reverse complement strand
TGGACCGCCTGCCCGCGAGGCCGCATCATGTCCTCAGCGATCTCAATGACATTCCTCAACGCGCAGGGCTTTGACATATGCCGTATTTCACAACCTCTGACGGTCTGACGCTGTACTATGAAGATGAGGGGGAAGGCCTGCCGATCCTCTGTCTTGCGGGCCTCACGCGCACCAGCCGCGATTTTGACTATATGGCGCCGCATCTGGACGGTGTGCGCCTTATTCGCCTGGATTATCGCGGGCGCGGGCAATCCGACTGGGGCGATTGGCAGACCTATACTTTGCCGGTGGAAGGCCGTGATGTGATGGAACTGCTGGCGCATCTGGGGCTGTCTCAGGTGGCCATCCTGGGCACTTCGCGCGGCGGGCTGAACGCGATGGGCATTGCCTCGGTCGCGCCGGATGCTTTGCTGGGCGTTGCGCTCAATGACATCGGACCGGAGCTGGACGAGGCAGGCCTCGGCTACATCATGGGGTATCTCGGCAAGAACCCGGCGGCCCGGACCCATGAAGAGGCGGCAGCGGCGCTGGCGCATTTGTCACCTGGCTTTCCCGGCGTGCCGATGGCGCGGTGGATGCGTGAGGTGCAGCTGCATTTTCCGATGACCGACGATGGCCTCAAGATCACCTATGATCCCAAACTGCGCGATGCTGTGGAGCAGGCCAGCGGCCATGGGCCGATTGATCTTTGGCCGTTCTTTGATGCGTTGCCCAAGCGTCCGCTGGCGCTGATCTGGGGGGTGAACTCGGACCTATTGAAAAAACCAACCGTGCGCGAGATGCAGCGCCGCCGCCCGGATATGATCACAGCAGAAGTGCCGGACCGGGGCCACATCCCGTTTCTGGATGAGGCCGAAAGCCTCGCGGCGCTAAGAGAGTGGATCGGGGCGATGCGATGAACATCGAAATGATCCGCGCCGCAGCTGAGCGGGGCAAGGGCCATCTGCGCCGCACACCGCTTTTGAGCAGTCCGTTTATTGACGAGATCGCCGGGCGGCGGGTGTTCATCAAGGCCGAATGCCTGCAGCACACAGGCTCGTTCAAGTTTCGCGGGGCCTGGTCGGCGATATCTGCTTTGGAGCCGGAGGTGCGCACACGCGGCGTCATCGCCTTTTCCAGCGGCAACCACGCGCAGGGGATCGCTTTGGCGGCGAAGATGCATGGCACCAGCGCGGTGATCATCATGCCCGAAGACAGCCCGCGCGTGAAGATCGAGAACACGCGGGCGCTGGGCGGCGAGGTGGTGCTTTATGATCGCGTGACCGGGGATCGCGATGCTTTGGGTGCCGGCTATGCCGAGGCGCGCGGGCTGACGCTGATCAAACCCTTCGACGAGCCACAGGTGATTGCCGGGCAGGGGACTTGCGGGCTTGAGATTGCACAGCAGGCGGCAGAGGCCGGGATCAGCGAGGCGGAGGTGATTGTCTGCTGCGGCGGTGGCGGTCTGACCTCCGGGATTGCTTTGTCGTTGGAAGCGGAAGCACCGCGCTTAAAAGTGCGACCTGCGGAGCCTGAGGGGTTCGACGATGTGACCCGTTCGCTTGCCGCCGGGGCGATACAGCGCAACAATGCATTGAGCGGGTCAATCTGCGATGCGATCGTGACGCCGCAGCCGGGGGATATCACCTTTCCGATTTTGCACCGTCTTTGCGGGCCGGGGATCGTTGCGACGGATGATGAGTGCCTGCGTGCGATGGCCGTGGCCTTTGAGCGGTTGCGCGTCGTGGCCGAGCCGGGGGGTGCGGTGGCGCTGGCGTCTGTGCTGTTCCACGGGGACCAGATTGAGAGCGATACGGTGATCTGTACGATCAGCGGCGGGAATGTGGATGGCGCGATGTTTGAGCAGGCGTTGCAGATGTTGGATGCTTAGAAAAACGTAGGGCGGTGCCCGCCCGCCCGTCAAACCGGAGGTTTGCCTTCGGCAAAACGGGGCGGTCGGGGGCTGCCCGGCAATGCCGGGCGAAACAGAGTACTAAGAAACGGAGTTAACCCATGCGGGATGTCACGATTGCCAGTTTCAACGTCAAAAACCTGATCGGGGCGGACCGCGAATATTACCGCTTCATGACCTATTCGAAGAATGAGCACAGTTGGAAATCGGACTGGCTGGCCGAGCAGGTTGTGCGCATGGATGCCGATGTCGTGGGGTTTCAGGAAATTTTCGAGCTCGATGCGCTGGTCGATGTGATCAAACAGGCGAACCGCGCGGGATCAGAAGCGAATGCCGATCATATGTCGGGCAAGATCAGCCGCGTTTTGCGCTCGCTCAAATACAAAGGC
>JBCCUH010000327.1:0-2304 GCA_039197405.1 Pseudomonadota bacterium | reverse complement strand
TGATGGCGATCTGGCCAAGGGATTCGGGCGGCAGAACGGTGCCGTTGCCGTCTATGATGGCAACGGCATGCCCCGGCGTTGCCTTTCCGATCGCGCCTGGACGGGTGACGCCAAGGCTTGCCGCCGATCCCAGGACCGCGTTGCATTCGGTCTGGCCGTAAAACTCGTTGACCGGGAAACGGAATTCCTGCGCGAACCAGTCGTAGGTTTCTCGCCCGAGTGCTTCGCCGGCAGAGCCGACGCTGCGCCACTGAAGCGCAAAACGTGTTGCCGGATTTTCGACCGACCGCAGCATTTTCAGGGCAGTCGGCGGAATGAACGCGTTCCTGATCCGCTGCTGTTGCAGCAGGTGAAACGCAAACTCGGGATCGAACTTCCTTGCAGCGTAGGAGACAACCGGAACGCCGAGTTTCAACGCCGGGAACAGGGCGTTGAGCAAGCCGCCAGCCCAGGCCCAATCGGCAGGCGTCCACAGCAGATCGCCCTCCTGGCCAAGGAAATTCTGCGACAGTTCGATGCCGGGCATATGACCGGGCAGCACCCGATGACCGTGCAGAACGCCCTTGGGCTGCCCGGTTGTGCCGGACGTGTAGATCATCAGAGCCGGATCGTCCGGCGCCGTGGCCAGCGTTTGGAAACTGTCGCGCGCTGTTTCAAGGAGCGCGTGAAACGAGCTGGCGTCCGGGGCAGGTCCGTCGATGGAAATCGCCAATTCGAGGTCACCAAGGTCGTCGCGGATCAGGGAGAGCTTTTCAAGGCCGCTGCCATTGGTAACGAGAACCTTCGCCCCTGAATCGGAGATCCTGTATTTCAGGGCCTCGCGCCCGAAGAGCGACGCGAGGGGGACTGCGATGGCGCCCAGCTTGTACGCGGCGATATGAGCGATTGCCGTTGCCGGGCCCTGCGGCAGCAGCAGGGCGATCCGGTCGCCTCTTTCCACGCCAAGGCCAAGAAGCGCATTTGCGAAGCGGTTGGACGCACGGTTCAGCTCCAGATGGGACCAGTCCTCAACCTTGCCGGATTGCAGGATGTGACGAATGGCGAGGCGTTGCGGGTCGCGTTCCGCCCAGACATCGCTGACGGCATGCGCCATGTTGTATGTCGCAGGCAGCGGCCACTGGAAGCCGGATTTCAGCGCTTCAAAGTCGCTGGCATGTTGAAGCATTGTCTGCATCCGATGCAAAAATTTTAGGCATCGGAGTGTAAGGGGCTCTTTGCTGCAGTGCAATAGGATCTGTGATCAACGCTGCGCCAACGGATGCGCCTGCTCCACGAGTTCACGCAGCCGCTCGTCGAGAACATGCGTATAAATCTGTGTCGTAGAGATATCTGCATGTCCCAGAAGCTGCTGAACGACACGCAGATCTGCACCATTTTGAAGAAGGTGCGATGCAAAAGCATGCCGCAAAACGTGCGGTGAAATTTTCGTCACATCAAGTCCTGCCATTTGGGCAAGCGCTTTCAGTTCGCGCGCGAAATGCTGCCGGGTCAGATGTCCGCTGTCCCCGTGGGAAGGGAAAAGCCACGGACTTTTCTCGTAGGCTCCCTCGGCTGCGCGAAGCCCCACATAGTCCTTCATGGCAAGCTGGGCTGCAGGAGAAAGCGGAACAAGTCTTTCCTTGCCGCCCTTGCCCCTGATCTCGATCAGCCTTGCATCGCGCAGGGCAGCGCTGACGGGAAGGGCGACCAGTTCGGAAACGCGCAGACCTGTTGCGTAAAGCACCTCGATCAGGGTGTACATGCGCTGTACCCTGAGGCGGGCCGCGCTGCTGCGCTGCGGTTTCAGCGTTTGTGAACGCGCCGTTTCAATAAGCCTGTCGACATCATCGATTGACAGGACCTTTGGAAGGCTGCCGCGTTTCTTCGGTGAGGACAGGGTGCGTGTGGGGTCGTCCGCGCGCATGCCCTCGGCATAGAGAAACTTGAAGAACTGTTTCAATGCCGACAGGCGCCGCGCCTGCGAGGTTTCGGCAAATCCGCGCCGGGTCAGGTCACTCAAGTAAGCCGAGATATCGTCTGACTGCGCGTCTGACACCCGGGCGCGTCCGAGGAAACTGGAAAAGTCTTCCAGGTCCCGCCGATACCCCTGAAGCGTGTTTTCGGCAGCTCCCCTTTCAACGGCAAGCATTTCCAGAAAGGTCTCGATGTCAAAGCCCGCAGCCATCAGCGTCCGAAGCCATCCTTTTTGACCCTGACCGTGATTTCCCGCTCGCGTGGATCCACGAAGTTCGCAAGAGAATACACCGCGCCATATCCTAGCGCGCCGAGCAGGGCAAGCACGAGCAGCAGGCGGGTCAGTGTCGG
>JBCCUH010000326.1:0-2322 GCA_039197405.1 Pseudomonadota bacterium | reverse complement strand
TTGATTTCCGCGCGCCATGTGCCAGATTGCTCAGAACTCAACCGTCACAGAAAAGAGAAGACATGCCCGAACTCAAACTGCTTGGCCTGTCCGGATCGCTCCGCGCCGGCTCGTTCAACACCAAACTCTTGACCGCCGCCATGACCTCCTTTGGCGAGACCTCCAAAGCCACTGGCGATCTGAACCTGCCGCTCTACAGCGGCGACACGGAAGCTGAAGGTATTCCGCAATCGGTCGAGACATTGGCCCGCCAGGTGGCAGAGGCAGATGCCATCATCATCGCCAACCCCGAGTACAACAAAGGCATCACCGGCGTTCTCAAAAACGCGCTGGACTGGATCAGCCGGGTACCGGGCAACGCATTTCGCGGCAAACCCACCTTGGTGATAGGTGCCGCCGCCGGGCGCACAGGCGGTGAGACCTCATACTATATGACGCGCAATTGCCTGGCACCTCTCGGGGCCACCGTTCTGGCTACCCCGGCTGTTCTGATCGCAGGCGCTTCAAACGAGTTCAACGACGATGGCACGCTGAAAAGCGACCGCTATCAGAGCAGCCTGGATGCGGCCGTTGCCACACTGCGCGAGGTGGCTTTGGCCCGCTGACGCTCCCGCTTCATCTTGCCCTTAAACTCATCCCCGCCTGATTGACGCATCCGGTGTGAAGTCAGGCGGGATGGCGTCCACCCCGTCCAGCACCAGATCAGCCATGATCTCAGCCATTTTTGGGGCCATGCCAAAGCCGATTTTGAAGCCGCCATTGGCGATGAACTGACCGGGCTTGGTCGGGTGGTGCCCCAGCATCGGCGCACGAGATTTGGCGCGCGGGCGCACCCCGGCCCAGCGCTGAAGGACCGGCGCATCCGCCAGAATGGGAAAGGCCGCACGGGCGCGCTCCAGCACCGTCTCCAGCAGCGCATCGGTTGACTGTGGATCTTCGAACTCCCGCTCGCTGGTCGATCCGATCGCGACCGTGCCATTTGCATGCGGCACGATATGCAGCGCATCGGCAAATAACTGCGGCGCGCCCTCAGGCGCGTTGAAATCCAGCAGCGCCGCCTGACCTTTGACGCCATTGCCCAGGGGCTGATCCATCTCGCGCGACAGCTCAAGCAACCCGTGCCACCCCGTCGCATCCACGACCTTGCCGCTATCCTGTCCCGTCTCGGCGATAGTGCCACCCTTGGCCATCACAGCTTTGGCCAGTGCAAGGCAGGCTTGTCTGGGATGAATGCGGGCGCTGAGCGTGTCATGGACCAGCTTGCCTGTCGCCGACTGGGGGGCCCAATCCCCGGCCTCCGCTGCATCCACAACGTCAAACCGGGCACGCCCCTGCCAGAGGCTGCGCGCCTGTTCCTGCCGCGTCAGGGCCAGTTCAATGGCCCATTCATCCGCCAACGGCTGCAACCGGCCTGACCGCGCATAGCCAACCTGCGCACCACTGGCAGCCTCGACCTCGCGCCAGAACAGCTCTGCCGACATCAGGCTGTCAAACTGAAACTGCTTCTTGTCGTTCCAATTCTCCGGCGTATGCGGCGCCAGCGCGCCTACAATGCCGCCGCTGGACCCTGGTGCAACGCCGCCCGGATCGATCACCTGCACGCGCGCGCCGCGCTTTGCACAGACCCATGCAATGGACAGGCCAAATATCCCGGCGCCCTTGATTGTCACATCAGCCATTGCCATTTGGCGCACCTCATCTCTAATGCTGCGAAAGATGCTTTGTCCTAGAGGATCAGCGGCGCATGAGCCAGACGCAAAGGCTGGAATGGAAAGACAGCGGTGTGCCGGTCTCGACACGGTTCGATGACCCCTATTTTTCGCTAGAAAACGGTTTGGCTGAAACGCGCCATGTCTTTCTGGATGGCAATGATCTGCCTGCGCGGTTTGCACCCGGGTTTCATGTGGCCGAACTGGGCTTTGGCACCGGGCTGAACCTGCTGGCGCTGTGGCAACTTTGGCGCAGCAGCGGCACACGCGGGCAACTGCACATGACCAGTTTTGAAGCCTTCCCGATGCCCCCCCGCGACATGCGCCGGGCGCTGGACGCTTTTCCCGAGCTGGCAGATCTGTCGGCAGAGTTGCTGGACAGGCTCACCCCGGATGGGTTCGAAACCGATGATCTGCGGTTTGAGCTGGTGACGGGCGATGCACGCGACACGCTGCCGTCCTGGACCGGGGCTGCCGATGCATGGTTTCTCGATGGCTTCTCGCCAGCCAAGAACCCCGAACTCTGGAGCGGGGAGCTGATGCAGGCGGTGGCGGGACATACAAGGCCGGGCGGCACCTGCGCGACCTACACAGCTGCAGGTCATGTGCGCCG
>JBCCUH010000325.1:0-2341 GCA_039197405.1 Pseudomonadota bacterium | reverse complement strand
GTCATCAGATCCAGATGCGCGCCACCGCCGTTCTTGAAAAGTGTGATCTCGTCATCTGAGGTGCGCTCAAATCTAGCGCCAGAATAGTAGTCTGCCAGAAGATCATCCGGGGCGATCGCACCGCTCTCCAACGGGATCTGCACCTCGCCAATATGCCCGATAGTCGTGTCGAAACTGTCCACAAACACCCGCGCGCGCCGCAAGGCCTCGTCATCGGCCTCGCGCATGTCCGGGCGGTAGGCGCCGATCAGATCCACATGCTGGCCTGGCTGCAGCCACGCGCCCTGCAGAACCGGGTCGGTGCTCATCGTGGCGCAGGTCACGATGTCCGCCGCGCGCACTGCCTCCTGCAGATCATCAGCGACCACTGCGTCCCGGTCGCGTGCGAACGTCTTCGCATTCGCCCGGGTTCGGCTCCAGACGGTAAATTCTGCGCCCGGAAATCCAGCTGAGTAGGCATCATGCAGGTTCCGTGCCACCGTGCCCGATCCGACGATCAGCACCTTGCGGCTTTCGGGGCGGGCAAGCCGCATAGCCCCCCAAAGGCTGTCTCCGGCGGTTTTCCACTTGGTGATCAGATGAAAGTCGATGTAGGCCTCAAGCACCCCGTCGCTGTCCCGAAAAAGCGACACGGCGCCATTGATCATCGGGTCCTTGCCGGGAAACACCGTTGCGCATTTCACCGCGATGCCAAGCCCGTCGATCCAGGCGGAGCGATTGAGCAACGTGTCGGTTCCACGATAAAGAAACGTGTCGGAAATCTCGGCTTTGGGTAGGGCGTGACCGGCTTTGAACGCGCGGGTCAGTTCCAGCCAATCCAGGCCGCGCTCGCCGTCCTCGAAACCGATCTGAAGTGTCATTGCGCCTCTTCCTCGCTCAAAAGCCCGTCGCGTACCAGCCGATCTGCCCAGCCTTGCGGCCCATCAAAAAGATGTGTCTTCCATCCGCGTGATGCTGCCATCTCGATATTATCGGCGCGGTCATCGGTGAAAAGAAGCCCATCCGGCGCATGCCCGCAGTCCGCCTCAAGCATCTGGTAAATCTGCGCATCGGGCTTGATGACTTTCATATGGCCAGACACATAGCTGCGATCAAACTCGCTGAGAAAATCGTACCGCGTCTGGGCTAACGCGAAAGTGTCGCGGCCGAAATTGGTCAGCGCAAACACCGGAACGCCCTTGGCGCGCAGAGCGCGCAAAAGCCTGACCGACCGGTCAATCGCAGGCGAGGCCATGTCGATCCAATTGTCACGCCAGCGCTGAATTTCGGCAGCGAACACAGGGTAGTCCGTTACGGCCTCGGCAATGACATCACGCAACGGCTCGCCCAGATCAACACGGTCATTGATGCCATGAAGATCGACAGCCGCGAACATCTCGCGGCGGCGGTCCTCTCCGATCACCCGGTCGTAGTAGCGCTCAGGCTGCCACTCGATCAGCACGTTGCCGATGTCGAAAACCACTGCCGTGACGGTCATCCCTGCTTTCCTTTTGCTGTTCTCATGCTGCGTTCCAACGCATCCAGAAATCGCGATCTGTCTGCTTTCGAGAAGGTTTTGCCGCTGCCGCCTGCGCCCAAAGGATTGGCGGCGCGCAGATCGGCCATCAGATCCCGCATCGCCAGTTGCTGGCCGATGTTGGTTGCCGTGAAACGCTCGCCATTGTGGCGCAGCACCTCTGCGCCCGCTTCCACGCATTTCGCGGCCAGGGGGATGTCACCTGTCACGACCACATCGCCGGGACCGCAGCGATCCGCGATCCACATGTCGGCCACATCCGGGCCCGCGTCCACGATTACTGTTTCCACCAGCGGATTGGCCGAGGGGCGCAACCCACCGTTGGACACCACATACATGCGCACCCCGTGGCGCGTTGCGACCTTTTCCGCCTCCGCTTTCACCGGGCAGGCGTCTGCATCGACGTACAGGCTCACGCGTACAGTGCTTCGGCGTGAAAGCCTACATGATCTTCCATGAAGGTGGAGACAAAGAAATAGCTGTGGTCATAGCCCGGCTGCAGGCGCAGCGTCGCGTTCTGGCGGCGCTTGGCAATGGCGGCGGCCAGCGCTTCGGTGCATAGAAGGTCGCCGAACTGATCGGCGGTGCCCGTGTCAATCAGGATCGGCCCGTCAAAGCCGGTCTGTTCCATAAGCAGCGTCGCATCATGTTTGGCCCATGTGCTTTCATCATCGCCCAGATACGCGCCAAGTTGCTTGCGCCCCCAGTCCGAAGCGGTGGGATTACAGATCGGCGCGAAGGCGGAAACAGACCGGAAGCGCCCCGGCAAGTTCATCGCCAGCGTCAGCGCACCGTGACCGCCCATGGAATGGCCGGTGATGCCTT
>JBCCUH010000324.1:0-2349 GCA_039197405.1 Pseudomonadota bacterium | reverse complement strand
TACCTTCACCTCGCGCCCGACCATCTCGTCCTGAATGGCCCTTCGGTCGCGGGTGATGAGAGCCTGCAGGCGTTGCAGGCGCTCCGACGCCTCGTCGGGGTCGACCTGCGCGCGCTCGGCTGCGGGCGTGCCGGGACGCGTGGAATACTTGAAGGAATAGGCGTAGCCGTAGCGGACCTCTTCCACCAGATCGAGAGTGGCCTGAAAATCGGCCTCAGTCTCTTCGGGAAAACCGACGATGAAGTCGCCGGACATCAGGATGTCCGGCCGCGCTTTGCGAATGCGTTCAATCAGGCGCAGATAGCTTTCAGCGGTATGCGCGCGGTTCATGCGTTTGAGAATGCGGTCGGATCCGCTTTGAACAGGCAGATGCAGATAGGGCATCAGCTTTGCGCAGGTGCCGTGTGCCTCGATCAGCGCATCGTCCATGTCATTGGGATGCGAGGTGGTGAAGCGGATGCGCTCCAGCCCGTCCACTTTGTCCAGTTCCCAGATCAGCTGCGCCAGACCCCATTCGTTGCCGTCCGGACCAGCACCGTGGTAGGCGTTGACATTCTGGCCCAGCAAGGTGATCTCGCGCACCCCGCGATCCACCAGATCCTTGGCCTCATCCACGATGCGCTGCACCGGGCGGCTGACTTCCGCGCCGCGTGTGTAGGGAACAACGCAAAAGGCGCAGAACTTGTCGCAACCTTCCTGAACGGTCAGGAAGGCCGTCGGGCCGCGCTGCGCCTTTGGGCGGGCCTTGAGGTGTTCGAACTTGTCTTCGAGCGGGAAATCGGTGTCGAGCGCCTTGGCGCCTTCACGGGTCTTCGCCTCCATTTCGGCCAGCCGGTGATAGCTTTGCGGACCGACCACCAGGTCCACCATCGGCTGGCGGCGCATGATCTCCTGTCCTTCGGCCTGCGCGACGCAGCCGGCCACACCGATCTTGAGATCGGGTTTTTCGGCCTTCAGGCCTTTGAAACGCCCCAGTTCCGAATACACTTTCTCGGCCGCTTTTTCGCGGATATGGCAGGTGTTCAGCAGGATCATGTCCGCGTCATCAGGGCTTTGCGTCTCTGTGTATCCCTGCGCTCCCAGCGCCTCGGCCATACGTTCGGAATCGTAGACATTCATCTGGCAGCCGTAGGTCTTGATAAAGAGTTTCTTCGTATCTGCCATGATAAGCCCCCAAGGCGCCGCATATCGCGACAAACCGCGCCGCGTGATCTGGCGCTGGTTACATCAAAACAGCGGGCGCTTGCAATGCACTGCCTGATGCGCGAGTCTGCGTGAAAAAATGAGGGTGCGGGCTGTGCCGGTATATTCTTCACTTCGGGAATTTATGTCAAAAGGACGCGCTGCGCTGGCAAAAGGGCCGGTGTGCATGGTCTTCGTGGAAGACAGCGTGGAGGTGAACACCAGCCTGCGGCACCATCTGGACTGCGGGTTCAAAGCCGTGATCGCTTTCATCTCCGACGCGATCCCCATTGCCGATGACATCGCGAAAAAAGTGCACCGTGTCAGCTATGACATGGCCGAGGATGGCGCGCTGCAAAAGGCTGTGGATGCGGTAATCGATGCGGCGCCGGGGCTTTGGATGTATTACTGCTTCAACGCCGAATATCTGTTCTATCCCTTCTGCGAGACCAGAACTGTCGGCGAAATGATTGCCTTCAACACCGAAGAGCGGCGCGACACGATCTTGACCTATGTCGTCGATCTTTACGCGCGCGATCTGGAGCAATACCCGAACGCCGTCGCGCTAGAGCAGGCGCATCTGGACAAGTCGGGCTATTTCGCGCTGGCGCGCATGAAGCCGGGCACGCAATGGCCCGAAGAACGGCAATTGGATTTTTTCGGCGGGCTGCGCTGGCGCTATGAAGAACACATCCCCGAAGCCAGCCGCAAGATCGACAGGGTGGGGCTGTTTCTGGCCCGCAAGGGATTGAAGCTGAATGCCAATCACACCTTCAATGATCCCGAATACAACACTTATGCCTGCGAATGGCACAACAACATCTCGGCTGCGATCATGTCGTTCCGCACCGCCAAGGCGCTCAAGCGCAATCCGGGGTCAAGCTTTGATATCAACAGCTTTACCTGGCATAATTCGGAAGCGTTCGAGTGGCATTCGCGGCAATTGCTGGATTTGGGTCTGATGGAACCGGGGCAGTGGTTTTGAGGCGGCCAAAACTTTTGTGAAAAGTTTTGGCAAATTCGTTTGGAACGAATTTGTTTCGCGCTGCGCGCGAGAGTTTATGGGCAAGATGAAGCAACGGGGTCCGTGCGTGGTGCCAAAGGCTTGCTCTTGGGCACGGTGATGCCTAAACCCGTCGCAACTTCAGTTTTGCCAAGGATCCGCTC
>JBCCUH010000323.1:0-2364 GCA_039197405.1 Pseudomonadota bacterium | reverse complement strand
CGGCAAACCGATGGAGCGGCTTGATATTATTGGAAAATCCACCGGAACGCTGAATTACGGCATTGATCTGAGTGTACCGGGCATGGTGCATGCCTCGCTTTGTACGAACCCGCGCACGGGGGCGGGTCTCAACGGTTATGATGCATCTGAAGCCGAGAAAATGCCTGGCGTTCAGAAGATCGTCGAGATCACCAACGGCGTCGCCGTGATCGCCAGCAACACCTGGTATGCGATCCAGGCGGTGAACGCGATTGAATTTGATTGGGCGGACGCCGCGTACCCCAGCGAACAGGCGGATCACTGGAAGGCGGTTGAGGCTTCCTTCACTGACGATGCATTGGACAGTGAATGGCGCAATGACGGGGATGTGCAGGCCGCAACCGGCGATGCCATCGAGATGGAGTATCGGTCGCCCTATGTGGCGCATGCGCCATTGGAGCCGCTCAATACAATCATCAAGGTCAGCGATGATGAGGTCGAGATTTGGACCGGGCATCAGATGCAGGGTATGCTGCTTCAGGCAGTCAGCGCGGTCACCGGCCACAGCACCGACCAGATCATCCTGCACAACCAGTTCATGGGCGGCAGCTTTGGTCACCGTCTGGAGATGGAGCATATCAAGCAGGCGGCAGAGATCGCCAATCA
This sequence comes from Pseudomonadota bacterium, assembly GCA_039197405.1. GTDB lineage: Bacteria > Pseudomonadota > Alphaproteobacteria > Rhodobacterales > Rhodobacteraceae > Planktotalea. The sequence continues at coordinate 1,719 of JBCCUH010000323.1, read as the reverse complement.
GATGCGCGGCACGCCGGTGAAGATGACCTATTCCCGCGAAGAAGATTTTGCCCACGACTTTCCACGCCATATTGCCATAGGCCGGGCCAAGGCCGTGACCAAAGGCGGCAAGGTAGAGGCGCTGGATCTCTCTATCGCCTCACCGTCCGTGATTGGCTCTCAAATGGGTCGCGCGGGTCTGTCGATCCCCGGACCGGACAGTCAGATTGCGGCAGGTGCGTGGAACAATCCTTATGATCTGCCGAATTACCGTATGCGTGCTTACCGCGCACCAGAGCTGGCGCCGGTGTCGTCATGGCGCGCTGTCGGAGCCAATGCGGCGGGCTTTTTCTTTGACACGGCGTTGGACGAAGCGATCCTTGTAGCGGGTGCTGATCCTTTGGAGGAACGCATCCGCCTGATGGGCCATGACGTCAGCCGTAAGGTGCTGGAAGCGGTCGGCGAAATGTCGTCCTGGGGCGGCGAGTTGTCGCCCGGCAAAGGGCGAGGCGTGGCCTTCGTGGAAAGCTTTGGTGTGCCTGTGGCGGAGGTTGTCGAAGTTACCAGCACCGATGCCGGTATCAGGATCGACAAGGTCTGGATCGCTTTGGACGTCGGCACTGTCGTGGACCCGGTGAACTTCGAAAACCTTGTGCAGGGCGGCGTCATCTTCGGCTTGGGCCATGCGATGAACTCTGAAATCACCTATTCGGATGGCATCGCGCAGCAGTCGAATTATCACGAGCATGAGGCGATGCGTCTTTATCAAACGCCGGAAATCGTGGTGACAGGGCTGGAGAACGGCCACAAGATCAGAGGTGTGGGGGAGCCGCCTGTGCCGCCTGCCGCGCCAGCGCTTGGCAATGCCATCTTCGCAGCCACAGGCAAACGCCTGCGTGAAATGCCGTTCAACAAATTTGTCGATTTCGTTTGAGGGCCGGCTGATGAAACGCATTGTTTTAACAGCTGCGGCTGTGGCTGCGGCAACAACGCTTTTTGCCGCGGGCGAGACGGTAAAGATCGAACCGCCTGCAGAGGGGTCCGTCTCTGCAAAGCAGGGGCTGGAGGCCTGGGACCGTATCTTTGAAGTGACCAGCCACCCGCGCTGTTCAAACTGTCACACAGGACCATCGGACCGGCCCATGTGGTCTGGACCTGCCTATGGCAAAGCGCGCCAGCATGGGATGAACATTCAAGCGGGCGAGAGCCGTATGGGCATCGAGTATTTGCCGTGCTCAACCTGCCACACAACGAAAGACGAGAATTGGGACAACGCGAACGCGATGCCCCATGCCGCACCGCGCGTTGCCATGAACTGGGCCTTGGCCCCGGCAGAGGCGCACTGGTTTGGCCGTACGTCCGAGCAGATCTGTGCGCAATTGCGCGACCCGGAGCTGAACGGTGATCGCGACATGATGGCGCTGGCCAGCCATCTCGATCACGACCTGATCCTGCACTGGGCCTGGGCCCCCGGCGGCGGGCGCGAACCTGCGCCTTACAGCCTGCAAGAGCATGTGAACGACATTCTGGAATGGGGCGTGGCTGGCATGCCCTGTCCACAAGATTAAGGGGATTTGGGCGATGGGACTGGCAGGACCACTTCTGGTGTTCACCGGGTTCTGGCACACGCTGGAATGGCTGATGGGCGGTCGCAACAAAGACACGCTGCGGCTGATCCCATTCGGGGCCGTTTATCTGGTGCTTGGCTATCTGATCGTGACGCTCCAGGCAGGGACCGTG
>JBCCUH010000322.1:0-2379 GCA_039197405.1 Pseudomonadota bacterium | reverse complement strand
CACGCGTCCGCATCCTGCTCAAAGGCCAAACGCAGTTTCGCGGCCTCGGTCTGGACATCATGGCGTGCCGAGACCCGCGCGAAGCCGGCCGCCCCCATCTTTTTCAACGCAGGCTGCTTCATGGCTGCACAGGCCAGAAGCGCGTCTGCCAAATCCTCCACCTGCCCTGCAGGAACCAGCCAACCGGTCTGGCCATCGCGGACCAGTTCGGGGATGCCCGCAATATAGGTGGAGATAACGGGGCGATGCTCGGCCATGGCCTCCATCAAGACAACGGGCAGACCTTCGGTGAAACTGGGATGGACCAGCGCGCGGACTTTGCGCAGCTCTGCGCGCACCTCGGCCCCGGTCACCCAGCCGGTGATACGCACGGCCTGCTGCAGGCCCAGCTCAGCGATCTTGGCATCGGTCTGGGCGCGCATCGGGCCGTCCCCGGCAATCACAAGTTTGGCGTCCTTGTGGGCGGCATGTACTTTGGCAAAGGCTTCCAGCAGGACCAGATGGCCCTTTTCCGGGCTCAGGCGCCCGACGCTGAGAAAGACCGGGGCTTCGGGGAACGGGGCAGGATCATCGGTGAAGGATTCCGCACCCAGACCGCAATGCACGACCTGCACTTTCGACCAGTACTCTGTGGGGATGTGATATTTCATCTGCGCGCCAATATAGGCACATGACGTCATCACGGTTTGCGCCAGCCGCGCCTTGAGCGGCAGGGCATGGCCCAGCGGGTTGTCGAAGACCTCTGATCCATGGGCGGTGTAGCTGAATTTCGGGCCGCCCATGACACGGGCCAGGGTGGCAATCTCGGCAGAGTTATTGCCGAAATGCGCATGCAGATGGGTGACGCCTTCTGCGCGCATCCAACCCAGGATACGGCAGGCATGGGCGAGATAGACCAGATGGTAAGGCCAGGACCGCGCGCCGGTTTTGGCAATCGACATGGCCAGCTTCAACCCGCGCCAGAACGCCGCCGGATTACGCAGGGCAAAGCCCACCATCCCCAGCAGCAGGGGCACGATCCCGTCCTTCAATGTGTGGCGGGTCTTGGCCAGCTCGGCGATATCATCGGGGTCGACCAGATCGGTGTCCCAGCCGCGCAAAGCCAGCCGCTGCACCGAGACGCCCTGATCCTCCAGCGCGTGAATCTCCCGGCGGATAAACGTGTGGCTGACGGCCGGGTAGTGGTTGATCAGATAAGCGACCTGCATCATTTTTCTTTACGCGAAAACGCCCAATTGCTGGCGCACATCGTGCTCAGATCATGTTGCGCGGCAAACCCCAGAACGTCTTTGGCGCGGGTCACATCGGCAAAACTTGTCGCTGGATCACCGGGACGGCGGGGCAGGATGTTATAGGGAATGTCGCGGCCCGAGACCTTGCCGTAAGCGGCCACCATTTCCAGCACGGAATGGCCTTGACCTGTGCCCAGATTGACCAAATGGCCCTGCCCGTCCTTGAACAGTGCATCCAGCGACAGCACATGGCCGCGGGCCAGATCTTCCACATGGATATAGTCGCGCACGCCTGTGCCATCCACGGTGGGATAGTCATTGCCAAAGACCTGCAAGGCCTCCATCTGGCCATTGGCCACCCGCGCAATCACTGGCATCAGGTTTGAGGGCGGCTGGCTGGGGTCTTCGCCGATCAGCCCCGAGGCATGGGCCCCCACGGGGTTGAAATACCGCAAAATGCCCGTGTGAAAATCCGGATTGGCGCGGCTATAGGCGCTCAGCAGATCTTCTCCGAAGACTTTGGTGCGGGCATAGACGCTGATAGGCTCAAGCGGCGTGTCTTCGGTAATGGGCATCTGGTCGGTGGCACCGTAAACGGCCGCACTGGACGAAAAGACGATCTTCTTGACGCCATGCGCCTCCATCGCCTGCACGACATTCATTAGGCCTGCGCAATTGCTTTGGTAATAGCCCAGCGGGTTGGCCTCGCCATCGCCCACGCTTTTGAGCGCGGCGAAATGCACCACCCCGTCAAAGCCCTGCCCCAATGCGGCGCTCATCTGGCCTGCATCGCGGATATCGGCGGTGATCACGGGCACGGGCGCGCCGGTGATGGACTGCAACCGCTCTGGCACATCGCGCATCGCATTTTCAAAATTGTCGAGGATGGTGACCTCGTAGCCCGCCTCAACAAGCGCCAGATAGGTATGAGATCCGATGAAGCCAGCACCGCCGGTCAAGAGAATACGATGTGTCATATGCGAATAGATACCTTCATGTCAGCGTTTGAGACTCACTCTTCAGGCAAGCTGACACCTCTTTCGTTTAAAGCTTGCCTGAAGAGTGAGTCTCAAACGCTGACATGAAGGTATCTATTCGCATATGACACATCGTATTCTCTTGACCGGCGGTGCTGGCTTCATCGGAT
>JBCCUH010000321.1:0-2393 GCA_039197405.1 Pseudomonadota bacterium | reverse complement strand
CTTTCAAGCAATCTACGATTACACCCGCCCCAAGACCATCTGGATGAACACATCGGACGCGCCGATGGCCAACCCTTTTGTCATGCGCTGAGCACAATTCCCAAGGAGAGTGAGATGAAATTCCAACTTGCCGTCAACATGGAGCGGATCGACGACAGCCTCGATATGAACGATGTCGCGCGTCACACGCTTGAAATGGTGCAAATCGCCGAAGATGGCGGCTTTGATATCGTCTGGGCGGCAGAGCATCATGCGCTTGAAATGACCATCGCGCCCAACCCGTTTCAGCTGTTGACCTGGTGGTCGTCCGAGACAAGCCGCATCCGGCTGGGCACTGCAGTTGCCACGGCGGCCTATTGGCATCCGATCAATCTGGCGGGCGAGGCGGCGATGCTGGATCTGCTGAGCGGCGGGAGGCTGGAATTCGGCATCGGCTCTGGCGCATATCAGCGCGAGTTCGACCGGATGAAGCCGGGTTTGAAACAGTCTGACGCCTGGCGCTACATGCAGGAAATGCTGCCCGCGGTTCGTGCGCTTTGGCAGGGTGATTATGCGCATGATGGGGACTACTGGCAGTTTCCGACGTCCACCTCTGTTCCCAAACCGCAGCAGCCGGAGGTGCCTGTCTGGGTCTCGGCCCGCTCACCAATTACCTATGACTACGCGATGCGCGAGCGCTGCCATGTGAATTGCTGGCCCTTCACGCGGCCCTTTGCGGAAGCCGAGCTTTACAAAAAGCAATTGGATGAGGCGATCGAGAAAGCCGACAACGGCTGGGTGCCGCGATTTGCGCTGATGCGTCATGCCTGCGTCTATGACAATGCTGCAGATGGCGAGACGGCGATGAAGGCCATTCGGCGGCTGCTTAGCCAGTTTGAAAACCTCTACCGCAATCTGGGCGATGTCAAAGACGGCTTTCCCGCCTCTATTCCATTGGATCAGTTGGACGGCCGCGAGCAATATGATCCAGTGATGCTGGAAGAAAACCTGTTGTTCGGCTCGCCGGATCGGGTGATCGGCAAGCTCAAGCAATATGAAGCTTTGGGCGTGGGCGAGTTTATCTACTACGCCTCGATGGGGCTGGATCACGCCTCGCAGCAGAAATCGCTGCGCATGTTCGTCAATGAGGTGATGCCCGAATTTCGGTAAGTCTCGGGGCTAAGCACTGTCTTGATCCTTGCGCAGCCTCGCCAGATAATCTGACAGCGAGCCTGTCCAGCTTGGCGCCGCCTGATCGGCGGGCCAGGCGTCGCGGTACTCCGATGGGCGACGCCCGAAGACCTTGCCGAAGGAATAGGCGAAATGCGACAGGGTGTTGAAACCGGAGGCAGTGGCAATCTCGCGCACGCTCATATCGGTGGAAATGAGCAGAAGGCGGGCGTTCTGCAATCGCAGCAGCGCGCCGAATTGCACCACGGTGCAGCCCACATGTTTCTTGAAGAGACGTTCCAGCTGGCGCTGTGATATCTCAAGTTCCGCCGCGATGTCGGGGACGGGCAGGGGATCTTCCATATTGTCTTCGATCAGGGTCATTGCCTTGCGTACCAGGGGTAGCATCATCTCAGTGCTGCGGCCCATTGTGCTTCGCTGCGGCGAGGATTCGGTGCGGATTGGGTGATGCAGCATCTGATCGGCCACTTCGCCGGAAAAAGCGCTGCCGTGGTCCTGCTCGATCAGCCGCAGCATCAGGTCAACGCCAGCCAGCCCGCCGGAACAGGTCATCACCTTGCCATCAAACGTATAGAGCCGCTCGCTGATATCGATCCTTGCGAAAGACTCGCGAAATCCGCTGAGCCAGGACCAATGGGTCGTTGCGGATTTGCCATCCAGCAACCCGGCCCGCGCAAGGATGTAGCATCCCAATTCGACACCGCAGATATGCGCCCCAGCGCGCACGCGTTTGCGCAGCCATGACGTCAGCACGCGGTTCTCATAATGCTCGGTGCCCCAGCTGCCTAGAACGAACACATAATCGGCTGATGATGGCACGGTATCTGCAGGGCTGACCGTTACGGCCATGCCATTGCTGGCGGAAATGGACGTGCCGTCAAACGATATAATGTCCCAGGAGAACATCGGCTGAGGCGCAAGGTAATTTGCTACCCGCAGCGCTTCGATCATGGTGATGAGCGTGGCTAGATTGAAGCGCGGCACAACGACGAAAGTCGCATGTTGCGCCGCTTTGACCGGGGCGGATGTGACGTCGATTAGCATCGGCAAGGAGGCCTTGGGTCCTGGGAAATTTCGTCACATCATAAGGCGCAGTGTCGAAAAATCGACAGTACTCTCGATCTGTCCCGATTTTTCAGCGACTAGTCAGGCGTTGCCATTTCCATTGAACCGGGCCGCATCCGCTGCTGCGCGCCGGATGGCGCCGGATTTATGAACCGTTT
>JBCCUH010000320.1:0-2405 GCA_039197405.1 Pseudomonadota bacterium | reverse complement strand
GATTGTCCATCATGCGTACGATGCGGGCCTGTGCCTCCAGGTCGATATCCCCGATCTCGTCGATCAACAGCGTGCCTCCCCGGACTCGCGCCAGCACCTTTGCCGGTCCGTCCAGATCCGCCAGTTCGGTCATCGAAATGGTAACAAAGGGCAAAGACCGACGATCGGAGAAGTCGTGAACAGCGCGTGCAATCAGGGATTTTCCGGTGCCGCTTTCCCCGGTGATCAGAACAGACAGATCCGTGTTCATCACCCGCGCCACGAGTTGGTAGAGCACCTGCATGACCTGGGTCTTGCCCACCAGCGGCAAGACCTGGGATGCCGCCGCAGGACTGTCATCAACGGCCCGCTCCACACCGCGCGTTCCGGTCTGCAAAGCACGGGCCGTGCGTTTCATCAGATCGGGCAGATCAAAAGGCTTTGGAAGATAGTCATAGGCCTCGGCTTCATTGGCCTGAATAGCGGTCATGATGGTGTTTTGCGCAGACATGACGATAACCGGCAATCCGGGCCTGTCCTGATGGATCTTGGGAAGCATCTCCAACCCGTTGCCGTCCGGCATCATCACATCCGATATCACCACATCGCCTTTGCCTTCCCCGACCCAGCGCATCAGCGTCGTCAGGGATGAAGTCGCATGGACCTTGCACCCCGCCCGGGTCAGCGCCTGCGTCAACACGGTGCGGATCGTGCGATCATCATCGGCCACCAGAACTGTTCCATCCATGGGCGTTATCCTTTCAGATTTGTCGATGACCCGGCGCGGCGCGTGTCTTTGGGCGCCAGGGGCAGGGAAATTCGGAAGGTTGTTTTGCCGGGCACGCTGTCAACCGACATCCAGCCGTCATGATCCGAGATGATTTTGGACACCAGCGCAAGGCCAAGCCCGGTGCCGTTTTCGCGGCTCGACACAAAGGGATCGAAAATATCTGACGCGATTTCAGCGGGCACGCCGGGACCATCATCGGTGATCTCAAACTGCAGGGGCAGCGAATGTCCGGTGCCATCGGCCCGGCGCAGGCGGAAGGAATGCTCATAATAGCTGCGCACCCAGATGCTGCCGCCCTGTGGCCCTGCCGCTTCGGCAGCGTTTTTCAGCAGGTTGAGCACCACCTGCAACAATTGATCCCCATCAGCATAGGCCAAAGGCAGCGATGGATCATACTGCTCGACAATCTTCATATGCGCGCCAAAGCCCAGCAAGGCAGAGCGGCGCGCGCGGTCCAGGACATCATGCAGGTTAACTGCCGTTCTTTCAGGCGCGCGCAGGTTTCCGAACTGCTCGACCTGTTCAAGCAATTTGACGATCCTGCGGCTTTCGCCGACGATCAGATCGGTCAGTTCCTGATCTTCAGGCTTCAATGTCATGCTAAGCAATTGCGCAGCACCGGTGATGCCCGCCAGAGGATTCTTGATCTCATGGGCCAGCATTTCGGCCATACCAATCGCGGATTTCGCCGCTGATTTCACGGAATGGTTCTGCGTCAGCTTACCCGACAGCTCGCGCGGTGAAATCATCAGCACCATGGATCCGGGCTGGCCGCTTAGCGGGGCAATCTGCAAATTGCACAGCACAGGCGGGCGGTCCCCGGTGCCCACATCGACGTCATTGACGAAAAGCGGGGCAGAATTGCCGCGCGCACGGGTCATGGCTTCCTCAATCGGTGCATCCACGGCCAGCCTGTCCCAAACCGGCGCGCCTTCCACCGTTTTCGCCGATGCGTTGAAAAAGACCTCTGCCGCCGGATTAAGCGCATCGATGTGGTCCGACCCATTCAGGATCAGCGTCGGAACGGGCAGGCTGGCCCAGATGGTCGCATCGGGCATCATGCTGCGATCCCGCCTGTGCCTGACGCCTGCTCGGACGGCACTAATGCGCGCGGTAAAAGGCGCAGCACCTCATCGGGGGTACGGGATGTCAGGATGGATTTGCGCAGAGCGAGGTCCGTACCCGCCTCATCCATGTACCATCCAAGATGCTTGCGTGCGACGCGCGATCCCAGATCCACGCCGTAGAAGGACAGCATCGCTTCGTAGTGGCGGCTGACCATATCTGTGAGCGCATCACCTGTCGGCACATTCGGCGCAGCCGAGCCGTAAAGCGCTGCGGCGATCTGCGCCAGCAGCCACGGACGGCCCTGCGCGCCGCGCCCGATCATGATGCCATCGGCCCCGGAGGCTGCCAATGCTGCGCGGGCGCTCTCCAGATTCACAATGTCGCCATTGGCCAGCACCGGGATATCAACCGCCGCTTTCACCGCCGAAATGGCAGCCCAGTCGGCGCGGCCTTTGTAAAACTGACAGCGGGTGCGCCCGTGGATAGTGATCATTGCGATGCCCGCAGCCTCTGCCCGGCGCGCCAAGTCCGGCGCATTGAGCAAATCATCATCCCAGCCAAGGCGGGT
>JBCCUH010000319.1:0-2409 GCA_039197405.1 Pseudomonadota bacterium | reverse complement strand
TCGAAAACCTCGTTGCAACGGATAACTCCGACACCATCGATGCCTCTGCCGACAGCGGCGGCGTTGACGTCGATGCAGGCGGCGGCACCGATACCGTGGTTGGCGGGTCCGGGGCGGACACCATTGATGGCGGCGATGGCGATGACAGTATTTCCGGTGGTGCGGGCGGCGATTCTATTGACGGCGGCAGCGGCGACGACACGATCAATGTGGCCCAGGGCGACACGGTCACGGGCGGCGATGGTGACGACTATTTCAACATCGTCGATCTGGGCGAAGTGCCGACGGGAACCATCGAAATCGTGGGCGGCGAAGGTGACGAGACGGGTGGCGACACGCTTGCCCTGAACGGGTTGCACGACCGCGACTCGCTGGTAATCACCGACCCCGATGACGTAAACGGCGGATTGACCGGCACGGTGACGCTGCTTGACGGCACGGTGGTCAATTTCACCAATATTGAAAACATCATCTGTTTTGTGCCCGGCGCGTTGATTGCAACCCCTTCCGGGCTGCGTGCAATCGAGGATCTGAAGGTCGGCGACACGGTGATCACGCAGGACAATGGTGTGCAGACGATACGTTGGAAAGGGTTTAGCACCGTCTCGGGCAGTGATCGTTTCGCCCCGGTCAGGTTTTCCCGGTCCATGTGGCCCGGCGCGATGGATGATCTGGTGGTATCCCCGCAGCATCGCATGCTGGTCAAAGGATATCAGGCCGAAATGCTGTTTGGCCAATCCGAGGTGCTTGTCCCGGCTGTGCATATGGTGGACGGATGCGACGTGCTGCGCGAAACGCAAGACAGCGTGACCTATGTCCACGTCATGTTTGACCAGCATGAAATCATCTTCGCCAATGGCATTCCGACCGAAAGCTTTCATCCGGGCGCGTTCGGCGTGGACGCGTTGGCACCTGGCGCGCGCGATGAAATGTTCGATCTCTTTCCTGAATTGCGCAGCGATCTTGCACGATATGGCGCCAGCGCGCGGGCATCCCTGAAATCGAAAGAAGCGCAGATGTTGATGAGCTTTTGACCGGCGCCGGTTCCCGGAAACCGTAAGGGGGTGCAATCAGAAGCCGAAGTTCGCCAGCTCCGCTTTCAACTCATCGAGATGAGAGAGGGTGTCGATACTGTTGCCAATCGCGGATGAAAGACCTGAACGCGCGGATTGGGATCGATCGGCAACTTCAGGCGCAAGGGCGTTGCCCTGAGGCGGCGCAGGTTGATGTGTTGCCGTCTGGTCCCGCCCCGCTATGATTTTGGGTTTGCGGGTGGGCGCTTGCGTTTTCTGCCCGCTGCCGGTTGGTGGCACGGGCAGAATGGATTGGCCAGCATCCGCAAAATCGCCGGACAGATGCGAAAGACCCAAACGCGCGAAACGCGCGCTGATGGGTTTCTTCAAGTCCGGGGAAATGGCACGGCGCTGCGCCTCAGGCAAGTCAAGCGCGGCCATCAGAAACTGTGCATCGCTGTTTTCGTCAATCAATGCACCGGCCAGCCTGTCCAACATCACGTTGAACTGCGCCTTTTGAGCAAGGTCGGCGAACGTCGGCAGCAATTCAATGGCCTTGCCGTAGTTGCCGGAATTGATCTCGCTCTGGATCTCTGCACGCAACAGATCAGTCTCGGTCCCCGAGCCTTCGCGTTCCTGCTTGTAGGCAAGTACCTGGTCTTTCTGGCGCGCGGGTATCGGCGCACCTTTGGCCAGCGTTTCATCCACCAGTTCGAGCAAAGCATTGGGCGCCACATCGGCATCGCGATCAACGATGGCTTTCAACAGCGATGCCGCCTCCACATCATCGCCGCTGCGACTTGCCAGTTGACTGGCTAGAAAATCACGCCCGCCACTCATTTGTTCCGGCAGGTTTTTCAGCGCGTCCAGAACAAAGCGTGCCGCATCATCGTAACCTGCACTCAGAAATGACCGCGCGAGCCGGACACCGATTGCGGATTTCACCCCATCCGGCGCCAGATCAAATTGTCTCCTGACCTGCTGTACCGTGGCACCGTCCGCAGGAGGCGAGCTGACGGCCAGCCAGATTGCCATTGCGTCACATCGCAGGCCCGGATGATCGACCAGCTTGCTTGGTTCGGCATCAACAAGCGAGGCAATCATCGTCAACATCTGGCTGTGAGTGGCGCCATCGGTGCTTTTGTCGTGGAGCAGATCAAGGGTCATTCGTGCCTCGGCCCCCATTCCCAGGCTCAGGTAGGCAATCTGCAGATCCCTGAGGCGCCCAGGGTCAGTGCGCAGATCAAGATCTGTCACCTCACGGCGCGCGGAGCGCAGCAAGTCAAGCCCGGCATCCCGGTGCGGCCATTGCGCGACGTCAAACTGCTGCACAGAACCGCATGGTAGCTCAATGGACTGCGCCATCTGGGCAAGGGCGGGCGTTGCGCGTCCGAAG
>JBCCUH010000318.1:0-2438 GCA_039197405.1 Pseudomonadota bacterium | reverse complement strand
TCCATTTTCATCGCCGGATACCCCAGCATGACGCGCCCTGCCGGTACATTCGACAACACCTTGGTTGCGCCGCCGGTGATCACATTGTCCCCCACAAACACGTTGTCGCTGACGCCGGTCTGTCCGCCAAGCACAACATTTTTGCCAATCCGGGTGGAACCGGCGACACCGACCTGCGCGCAGATCATGCAATCATTACCGATCACCACGTTGTGGCCGATCTGCGCGAGATTGTCGAACTTGCAGCCGTTGCCGATGATGGTGTCGCGCACGGTGCCGCGGTCGATGCAGGCATTTGCGCCCAATTCCACGTCGTCGCCGATTTGTACCGAGCCCAGCGAGTGTACGCGCGCCCAGCTTTGCGCCGTCACATCACCCTGATCGCCCAGCGTGTCGCGCACCCGCTCTACCGCGCCTTCCTCGGGCGTGACAAAGGAAAACCCGTCGCCTGCAACGCGCGCGCCCGGCTGAGCAATGAACCTTGCGCCAATTTTTGCGCGGGCCCCGATTGAAACCTGTTCGCGCAGCCGCGCATTCGCACCGATCACCGTATCCTGGCCAACAAAGACATGCGCGCCCAGAATTGATCCGTCACCGATGCGCACTCCGGCTTCAATGACACAAAGCGGGCCGACCGAGACGCCCTCGCCCAGATCAGCCGTTTCATCAACGACAGCCGAAGGGTGAATACCCGGCAGCGGGGCTGTCTCGGGGTCCATCATCGCGCTCAGGCCGGACATGGCAAATTTGGGTCTGCGGATCAAAATGGCCGCCTCCAGACCCATCGCTTGCCAATCCGCCCCGGCCCACAAAAGGGCAGCGCGGGCCTGACCGTCGGGCAGGGTTTTGGCAAACTCCGGTTTCATCGCAAGCGCCAGATCACGAGGGCCAGCCATCGCAGGCTCTGCTACGCGATCTATCTCAAGGTCGGTCAGACCCGCCGCCTGCGCGCCGAGGGCCGTTGCGATGTCTGCAATGGTATAGCTCATAGTCATCCCCGTGACGGCCACAACTGCGGCCACGCAGGGGATTTAGCCGTTCGCGTGCGGCAGGGCCACCCCTGCATTGCGCAGCGCATTCCAGATCTTCGCATCACGCCCGTAAATGTCCTTGCGATGATGCAGGCGCCCATCTGCGCTGGTGAAGGCAGTCCGGTACACAATGTGAACCGGCACCTGCTTTTCCAGCAAGACCTTGGTTTCGCGCCCGGTGTTCAGATGGGTTTTAAACGCGGTGACCGGATCGGCCTCCTGTTTGGAAAGCAGCTCATAGGCAAAATCAAACGGTTGCGCGAGACGAATACAGCCGTGGCTATAGGCGCGCATCTCGCGGCTGAACAGGTTTTTTGCAGGCGTATCATGCAGATAGATGTTGTACTTATTGGGGAACATGAACTTCACCAGACCCAGGGCATTACGGCTGCTGGGCGGCTGCTTGATGTTGAACGGAAAGCTGCGCTCTGAATAGGCGTTGAAGTTGACAGCGCCGCGATTCACGGTCCGGCCCCGGCTGTCCACAAGGCGCAGATGGCTGACCGCATTGGGGTTGCGCTTGAGCAGCGGCAAGTATTCCTTGGTGGCAATCGACCGCGGCACATGCCAGGTCGGGTTGATCACCATATGCTCCATGATATCGGAAAACTCGGGGCTGTGGCGACCCGATTGGTTCTTGCCAATGACCGAGCGTGTCTCGAAAGTCAGTTTACCATTATCCATGATGCGCGCGGTGAAATCCGTGAGGTTCACCCAGACATGCCGGTCGCCTAAGCCTTCGGGCCGATTGAGCCAGCGTTCACGCTCCATCGCGACAAGCACCGATTGCAGGCGAGCATCCAAAGGCTTGTTGATCTCTGCAATAGTGCCGGCACCGGCCACACCATCCGGCGTCAACCCGTGGGCCACTTGAAATTTCTGGACCGCCTGGCTCATGGCTTCGTCGTAAACGCGAGACGCGGATCTTTGCAAATACCCCATTTTCATCAAACGGTTACGCAGCGCAACGACAGATTGCCCGCGGTCTTCGGGCTTGAGCGAAGCTGCGGGCACCGTTGCGCCCCACCCGCCTTTGGTGCCCTGCCGTGTCATCACCAGCTTGGCCTTCATCAGCCGCGCGTATTCCGGTGTTGTCGGAGCCAGCGCCCGCAGGACGCGGTTTGGCGCCGCAGCGGATTCGATCGCTTTCAGATAGGCCGTACGATCCCTGAGCGGCACATCCCGCACGAGGCCGGAGTCAATTTTCTTCGGTGTCAGAATCCCGGTCTGCAGATCGCGGGCATAGGTCAGGTAAATCCGCGTCAATTCCGCCTCGACGGCGCCATGCGCACGGGGGCTGCGCGCCTCTTTCATCACGGCAATCAACTGATCGGGATTGTACCGTTCGACCGGAAGGCCATGATCGGCTGCATTGCGAACCGCATTCAGCAGTGCCTCTCGCCGCCT
>JBCCUH010000317.1:0-2439 GCA_039197405.1 Pseudomonadota bacterium | reverse complement strand
GTTGGAATAGATCGCCATAAGCGTGAAACTGACCCAGCCGGTCATCTGGCTGATCCGGATCGCAACCGCACCTGCGGCAACAACATCGCCCGCCGTCGCGCCACCATTCCGCCAGATCAGCAGCGTACCGCCGATCAGCAGCACCGGCAAAAGCCCGGCCAGCGTCATCAGGCACAACCGGAAAAGCGCCGCAAGTTGGCCGAATTTCAGCGCTTCAAGTCGGAACGCCTTCATCGCGCCCAGCGCAACCTCATCCTCATGCGCGTCATGTGCGAACAGCTTGACAGTCTTGATGTTGGTGATCGTATCCACGACCTGCCCTGATACCATCGCCCGCGCCCCAGCGCGCCCGGCAGATCGCTTGCGAATGCGCGGTAGGAAGAACCGGATCAGGGTAAAGTACCCGACCAGCCAGACACAGAAAATCAGGGCAATCATCGGATTGATCGAACCCAGCAGAGCAAAACTGCCCAAAAGCGAGGCAAGCGCGAAAGCAACCACGTTGATCACCTCGACCACCACATCGGTCACGGCGCGCGCTGTCTGCATCTGCTTTTGTGCGATGCGCCCGGCAAAATCATCGTCAAAGAAACTGACCGCCTGTCCCAGCGTCCACCGGTTCAGCCGCGAAAGCACCAGCGGGTTCACATTTGGTCCAACGATGATACTGTTGGTTGCTGCCGAAAGGCCAAACAATACCGGCCGCACGATCAGGAAAAACCCGATGGCCAGTGCGATCAGCCCGACATTCGCCCCGCTAAAGAAAGCATCCGGCCCCTGATCCACCGCGCCATCAATGACCAGCCCCAGAACCAGCGCAGTACCCGCCTCCATCATGCCGGCCAAAGCGCTGCAGCAGGCCGCAAGGATCAAGGCAGGCCAGGCCCCCGACAAGCACCATTGCAGGAACGCCCAAAGCGTGCGCGGCGGCGCGCCCCGCGCCGGGCGAAAAGCGTCAATCATGGTTTCAAACGGTTTCATGCTTCCTCGGCATCAGCATTGAGGAACCCACCTGATTGGCGCGCCCAGAAGTCAGCATACAGGCCGCCCCGCGCCAAAAGCGCATCATGGCTGCCATCTTCCACAATCTTCCCGCCATCCAGCACCAGAATGCGATCCATTTGTGCAATCGTGCTGAGCCGGTGCGCGATGGCCAGCACCGTCTTTCCTTCCATCATCTGATAAAGCGTGCCCTGAATAGCCGCCTCCACCTCGCTATCAAGGGCACTTGTCGCCTCGTCCAGCAGCAGGATCGGCGCGTTCTTCAGCATGACTCGCGCCAAGGTGATCCGCTGGCGCTGGCCTCCCGACAGTTTGACCCCACGCTCACCTACTTGCGCGTCATAGCCCTTGCGCCCTTCGGCATCCTCCAGGCCCAAAATGAACTCATGCGCCTCGGCCTGTTTTGCCGCGGCGATAATCTCGGCTTCCGCCGCATCCGGTTTCGCGTAGCGGATGTTGTCCCTAACCGAGCGGTGCAACAATGCGCTGTCCTGCTGCACCATTCCGATTTGCGCGCGCAGGCTGTCTTGCGTCACTTTCGCAATGTCCTGCCCATCAATCAGAATGCGCCCGCCATCAGCATCATAGAACCGCAGCAATAGCTTGACCAAGGTAGATTTACCCGCGCCGGACCGTCCGATCAGACCCACCTTCTGACCCGGTTCGATCACCAGCGACACGGCCTCAAGACCGCCCGAAGCTTTGCCATAATGATGCGTCAGCCGATCCACCTCGATCCGCCCCTCCTTGAAGACAAGCTGCTTGGCATCCGGTGCATCGATCAGGGTGATCGGCTGCGCAATCGTCTCCATCCCTTCGGCCACAACTCCCAGCTGGCGGAAAAAGCTGGTAAGCGCCCACATGATCCACCCGGTCATGGCGTTCAGACGCAGTGCAAGCGCGGTCGCAGCTGCCACCGCCCCAACCGTCGCGGTGCCCTGCATCCACAGAAACACCGCGCCGCCCACAACCCCAAGGATCAAAAGCCCATTCAGGAACACAAGCGCCACATCCATGATCGTGAAGATGCGCATCTCGGTCTGGAACGTGGTGCGCGTATGCTCAATCGCCTCGCCCGCGTATTCCATCTCGCGCGCGCTATCGGCGAACATCTTGACCGAATGAATGTTGGTATAGGCATCGACCACCCGCCCCGTCACAGCAGACCGCGCATCCGACGCTGCCTGCGACGCAGGGCCAACACGCTTGACCGTCCAGACGACAAGCCAGCCATAAAGCCCCAGCCAAATCACCATCGGCAATGCCAGGCGCGGATCGGCTTGCGACAAAAGAAACGCAGCCCCGATCACGTAAGCCAAAGAAAAGGTGATTGCGTCAAAGACCTGAAACACCGCCTCGCCCGCAGCAGGGGGCGTTTGCATGATCCGGTTCGCGATACGACCGGCAAAGTCGTTCTCGAACCAACCCACCGACTGC
>JBCCUH010000316.1:0-2443 GCA_039197405.1 Pseudomonadota bacterium | reverse complement strand
GCATGAGACTCATTATGACTCACTTGAACAATCGATCGACATTCTGCTCAAAGAGCCGGAACCGGAGATCGACGCGGACTTTGAAACCGAAATGACCCAGCGCGCCGTCGATCTGGAAGCCACGCCGGAAGATGCCAGCCTTGAAGACAAGAAAGACCCGGTTTTAGACCGGCTGGACGCGCTGCGCGCCAAACGCGATGCGCAGGAAGCGAATGGGCCGCTGATTTCTGATGATTTGCGCAAGCGCCTGAAAACCGGAGTAACCGAGCCGCAGCTTCCTGAATAACCCCGGCTTTCGATTTTGCTGCGTTGCGCCTTGTGGTCTCAGGGGCTAAAGCCAGCGCAACGCAATGCAACGGTACATAAGGTTTTCCCGATGAGCCAACCCGCCCCACTTCGTCTTGGAATCGCCGGTCTTGGAACGGTTGGCACAGGTCTTGTGAAGATCATTCGTCAGGACGCGGCCCTGCTCACCGCACGGGCCGGTAGGCAGATTGCGATCTCGGCGGTTTGCGCGCGCGACAAAAGCCGCGACCGGGGCGTCAGCCTGACCGGTTATCATTGGGAAACCGACGTGGTGGCTCTGGCGCAGCGCGATGATGTAGACGTTTACGTCGAACTGATTGGCGGCGCGGATGGCCCGGCCAAAGTCTCGGTCGAGGCAGCACTGAATGCGGGCAAGGATGTGGTCACCGCGAACAAGGCGCTTCTGGCCCATCACGGTCAGGCGCTGGCCGAACTGGCCGAATCCAAGGGCTGTGTTTTACGCTATGAAGCGGCGGTCGCGGGCGGCATTCCGGTGATCAAGGCGCTGACTGAGGGGCTGGCTGGCAACGAGATTACCCGCGTTGTGGGCGTGATGAACGGCACCTGCAATTACATTCTGACCAACATGGAGAAATCCGGGCGCGGGTATAACGCTCTTTTCGAGGAATGCGCGGAACTTGGATATCTGGAAGCCGATCCCAACCTCGATGTGGGCGGCATTGATGCGGGCCACAAACTGGCGCTTTTGGCTGCCATCGCCTTTGGCACCCAGGTCGATTTCGACGCAGTCGATCTGGAAGGCATACAGCGCATCGAGCTGCAAGACATTCGCCACGCCGCCGACATGGGCTACAAGATCAAGCTTCTGGGTGTGACGCAGATGACAGGTCGCGGGCTGGAACAGCGTATGACGCCCTGTCTGGTCCCGGCCAGCTCGCCGCTGGGGCAGCTAGACGGCGGCACCAATAGGGTAGTGATCGAAGGCAATCACGTCGAGCAGGTTGTCCTGCGCGGCCCCGGCGCCGGTATGGGGCCGACCGCCTCTGCAGTAATGAGTGACGTGATGGATATCGCGCGCGGATTGCGCCTGCCCACCTTTGGCATTCCGGCAAACCAGTTGACCGCCGCAAAACCTGCCCAAGCCGCGGCACCTGCGCAATTCTATCTGCGCGTCGGCCTGCATGACAAACCAGGCGCCATGGCAAAAATCGCCAGGATCCTTGGTGAAGATGGTGTCTCCATCGACCGCATGCGCCAATATGGCCATGATGCCAATGACGCAGCGCCGGTGCTGATCGTGACGCATAAATGCATGCGCCAGTCACTCGATCAGGCGATCAACGCAATGAATGGCACCGATGTGGTCGCCACCCCCCCTGTGGCGCTGCGCATCGAAGACCTTTGATTGCATAAAACCGCGCGCGTGATCCGATCCGATGCCGCGAACCTGCTGGCAGCGCAAACACGCTTGCCACACTGCGCCCATGCCGCTAGGCCAATAACAAGTGCATTTTCCAAGGAAGACCCATGACAAACACCGCTGATTTCAACGACCGCATGCTGTCACTTGGCCTGGCCCGCGTGGCCGAGCAAGCCGCCATCGCCTCGGCCAGCCTGATCGGGCGCGGTGACGAAAAGGCCGCAGATCAGGCCGCCGTCAACGCCATGCGCGAGCAGCTCAATCTGCTTGATATCGCAGGCGTCGTTGTCATTGGCGAAGGCGAACGGGACGAAGCGCCCATGCTCTACATCGGCGAGGAAGTCGGCACCGGAAACGGCCCCGGCGTTGACATTGCTCTCGATCCGCTGGAAGGCACGACGCTGACCGCCAAAGATATGCCCAACGCGCTGACTGTGATCGCCATGGGGCCGCGCGGCTCGATGCTGCATGCGCCAGACGTCTATATGGACAAGCTGGCCATCGGTCCCGGTTACCCCGAGGGCATCGTGACCCTTGATATGCCCTACGCCACGCGTGTCTCCGCGCTGGCCACAGAAAAAGGCTGCGCCCCCTCTGACATCACCGTCTGCATCCTGGAACGCCCCCGTCATCAGAAAATGATCGCCGAAGTTCGCGAAACCGGTGCCTCCATTCGCCTGATCACCGATGGCGATGTGGCAGGTGTCATGCATTGCGCGGAAGCGGCAACCACTGGCATCGACATGTATATGGGCG
>JBCCUH010000315.1:0-2444 GCA_039197405.1 Pseudomonadota bacterium | reverse complement strand
CTTCGGACAGGTGCAAGGCGGGTTTGATGCCAAGCCCCACGTTTTGGGCCGCTGTCAGGTGGGGAAAAAGGTTGTTGTCCTGAAACAGCATGGTGATCGGGCGCGCGCCTGGCGCCGCCTGGCTCAAATCCGCGCTGTTGCAAAGCAACCTCCCCCTTGCAAGGGGCAGAAAGCCGCAAAGCGAATTGAGCAGTGTGGATTTGCCTGCGCCGGATGGCCCGATGACGGCGTACTTGCGCCCTTCGACCAGTTCGAAATCCGCGTCCATGGTGAAATCGCCCTGGACGATGCGGGTGTTTTCAAGCTTCAGCATGCCAGCGTCCTCCTCTGTCGCACAGCCAGAAGAGCCCCAGTGCCAGGGTCAGCAGCAGCAAAGCCGCCCCCGCAGCCGCATCCATCTGGTAGGCTCCCATCAGGCGGTACATCTGTAGGGGCAGGGTGACCCGATCCTGATCGGCAAAAAGCGTGATCACCCCCAGATCGCCAAGGCTCAACGCTGCCGTAAGCCCAGTGGCGAACCCCAGCGGTGCCCGCAGGCGGGGCAGCAGCAGGATACGCCACAGCGCCCAACCGGTGATCCCAAGCGTTTGGCTGAGACGGCCATAGGTCTGCACTGTCTCCCGCAGCTGGGGCACCAGAATGCGCAGTGCAAAGGGCACGGCCATCAAGGCGTTTACCAGCGCGGTTACGGCAAGGGCGAGATCGGAGGGGTTCATCACCGGATTGACCAGAATGAACCACCCGGTGCCGATCATCAGCGGCGAGGCGGACAGGCCCAGCAGGCCTACCGCCTCCACGCCCCCGCGCTGCCGGGTCGCGATCCAACCCGCCAAGGGCAGGGCGAAGGCGATCATCACGATCACGCTGAGCACCGCGACGCCCAGTGACGACAGCGCCGCCTGCCAGACAGAGCCAGGCATCTTGCCCAGCCCCGCCAACCCGCGCAGGACAACGGCGGCAAGGGGCAGCAGCAGAAACAGCGCGGCACCGGCGATTACCGCCCCGTCCAAAGCGCGTTGTAGCCCGCCCTTTGCGTCCCATCGCTGTAACGGTCGGTCCAGGCCGCCGCCCAGGTTGTCCTTTGGCAAAATGCGCAGCGCCACGATGGCGGCCGCGCCGGCCATCACCAACTGCACCAGCGACAGCATCGCTGCGCGGCCGAGGTCAAAGTCAAAGCGGAAGGCCTGATAGATCGCCAGTTCCACCGTCGTGGCGCGCGGGCCGCCGCCCAGCGTGAGCGCCACGGCAAAGCTGGTCAGGCAGATCACAAAGATCAGCGCGGCCACGCCCGGTACGACTTGTTTAAGCAGCGGCACCTCCAGCGTGCGAAAGATCGCCCAGGGGGTCAGGCGCAGTTGTGCGGCAAGGCGAAAACGCTCCGCCGGGATGCTTTGCCAGCCTTGCAGCAGCAGCCGGGTGGCCAGCGGCAGGTTGAAGAAGACATGGGCCAGCACCACGCCGTGTAGCCCGTAGATGGAGACGGTGGGCAGCCCCGGCGCCTCCAACACTTGGTTGACCCAGCCGGAGCGCCCGAAGACCGCCAGTAGCCCAAGGACCGCAACGATAACCGGCAGGATGAAGGGCGCGCCCAGCAGTGTCACCAGTATGCTGCGCCCGGCAAAGCGCCGCCGTGCCAGCGCGCGGGCGACGGGAATGGCCAGAAGGATAGAGATCAGGGCCGACAAAAAGGCCTGCCAGACAGTAAAGCGCACGGCGGACCAATCTGCAGGTGTGAGCCCGCTGCCCGCCTCTGCCCGCGACAGGACGGCCAGCAGCGCTGCAAGGATCAGCACCACTACCAAAGTGGCAGCGCTGATCCCTGATCGTTTGCTTATTGTGAGAGCGCGGTCAGCCACTCTTGCAGCGCCTCATCGCGAACGGCGGGTGCTTTGTCAGCGTCGATCAACCGCGCCTTTTCGGGTTGGACCAGTGCTTCGAACCCCATGGGCAGACCGCCGGAGGGCATGACAGCCGGATACATCCAGTTCGTCGTCGGCAGGATTGACTGCGCGGTGTCGGACACCATGAACTCAAGAAATTGCGCTGCAAGTTCCGGCTGATCGGACCCGGCCAGACGGCCCGCGACCTCGATCTGCATGTAGTGGCCTTCGTCAAAGACGGCTGCTGCCTTGCTTTCGTCTTCTTCCGCGATGATGTGGTAGGCGGGTGAGGTGGTGTAGCTCAGCACCATGTCGGCCTCACCTTCCAGGAACAGGCCGTAGGCTTCGGACCATCCCTTGGTCACCGTCACTACGTTATCGGCCATCGCCTCCCAGATCGCGGGCGCTTCATCGCCGTAGGCGTCCTTGACCCACATCAGCAGGCGGAAAGGGTGATAAGGGGTAGAAAGGTGGCGAAGGTGATCAGGGGGTAGGCGTGGGGAAAATGAAAAAATGAAAAAATGAAAAAATGAAGGGGTGGGGAGGGTGATCAGGCTGCATGCG
>JBCCUH010000314.1:0-2454 GCA_039197405.1 Pseudomonadota bacterium | reverse complement strand
CGGCCATGCCGCCGATGGGCAGCTTCACCTCAGATGTCGATGCCGCTGCCGCGCGCAATTATCTCGGCTTCGCGGGCGGCTCTGGCATCACGCCAGTGCTGTCGATCATGAAAACACTGCTGGCGCGCGAGTCTGCCAGCACCTTCACGCTAGTCTATGCCAACAAGGGCGTGAACACGATCATGTTCCGCGAAGAGATCGAGGATCTGAAGAACACCTATATGGGCCGCCTGACGGTGATCCATGTGCTGGAAACCGACGCGCAGGATATTGATCTATTCACTGGTCTTGTGACGGAAGAAAAATGCGCGCAGTTGTTTGAGCAGTGGATTGATATCAAATCGGTCGATCTGGCGTTCATCTGCGGGCCGGAACCGATGATGCTGGGCATTGCCAAAGCACTGGAAGGGCATGGGCTGGCGAAAGATCAGATCAAGTTCGAGCTGTTTGCCTCTGGCCAGCCGGGGCGCGCAAAGCGCAAGGCCAGCTCTGCAGCCGCCGATCTCAGCCAGAAGATCAAGCTGCAGATCACCCTCGACGGTGCGACGCGGACGGTGGAGATGGACAAGGATACGTCTGTTCTGGACACGGGTCTGGAGAATTCGCTTGATATGCCTTTTGCCTGCAAGGCCGGGGTATGCTCCACCTGCAAGTGCAAGGTGATCGAGGGCGAGGTCGAGATGGCCACCAACCACGCTTTGGAAGATTACGAGGTGGCTCGGGGCTATGTTCTGTCGTGCCAAAGTTTCGCTCTGACGGATAAAGTCGTCGTTGATTACGATCAATAGGGGGCGCCGATGACGCTGCAGGAGATCAAGAGCTACGCCCACGGGGAATGGATCGGCACCGGTGCAGGTGCGCGCAATATCGCGGATGCGGTCACGGGCGAGGTGTTTGCAAGCGCGGGCAACAGCGCATTGGACGTGGCTGGCATGCGCGATTTTGCGCGCCGGGTTGGTGGGCCGAACCTGCGGGCGATGACGTTCCACCAGCGGGCCAAGATGCTGAAAGCGCTGGCGACCTACCTGAACGAGCGGCGCGATGCGCTTTACACCCTGTCTTACCGCACCGGCGCGACGCTGGCCGACAGCAAGATTGATATCGATGGCGGCATTGGCACGAGTTTTGTGATCGCCTCCAAAGGTCGCCGCGAGATGCCGGACGGGCATGTGTATCTGGATGGGGGCGTCGAGCAGCTTTCGCGCGAGGGCACGTTCCTGGGCCAGCACATTTGCACGCCGCTGCAAGGCGTCGCGGTGCATATCAACGCGTTCAACTTCCCGGTTTGGGGCATGCTGGAAAAGCTGGCGCCGACCCTGCTGGCCGGTGTGCCTGCGATCGTCAAACCTGCGACGGCCAGCTGTTATCTGACGGAAGCCTGCTTCAAGTTGATGATCGACAGCCGCATCCTGCCGGAGGGCGCGGTGCAGCTGGTCTCTGGCGGGATCGGCAACCTGCTGGATCTGCTGGATTGCCAGGATGTGGTCAGCTTCACCGGCTCTGCCGATACGGCGTTCAAGCTGCGCTCCTCCGAACACCTGATCCGCAATTCTGTACGTTTTGTAGCAGAACAAGACAGCCTGAATGCCTCGATACTCGGCCCTGATGCGGCGCCGGGAACGCCGGAGTTTGACCTTTTCGTCAAGGAAGTGCAGCGAGAGATGACCGCGAAGGCTGGGCAGAAATGCACCGCGATCCGCCGCATCTTTGCACCCGAGGCGCATGTGCTGGCGGTGATTGAAGCTTTGTCCGCGCGGCTGGCGCAAACCACCATCGGCGCGCCTGATCTGGAGGGCGTGCGCATGGGGGCGCTGGTCTCTGGCGGGCAGCGGAATGACGTGCTGGAAAAGGCCGGGATAATCGGCGCAGAGGCGGAGCGTGTATTTGGCGATCCGGGCAATTTCGACGTGCAGGGTGCGGATGCAGAGACGGGGGCGTTTGTACCGCCGATGCTTTATCATTGCGCGAATGCCAGCGCAGCAGAGCGCGTTCACGACACAGAGGCTTTTGGCCCTGTTTCGACGATCATGGGTTACCGGGACGTTGGCGAGGCGGTGGATCTGGTCAATCGCGGCGGCGGGTCTTTGGTGGCTTCCGTCATCACCAATGACGCGACTGTCGCGCGCGAGATCGCGCTGGGGTCAGCGGCCTATCACGGGCGGCTTTATTTCAACAACCGCATGTCTATGAAGGAAAGCACTGGCCACGGATCACCCCTGCCGCATATGGTGCACGGCGGGCCGGGCAGGGCTGGCGGCGGCGAAGAGCTGGGCGGTGTGCGCGGCGTTCTGCATTACATGCAGCGCACAGCCATTCAGGGCAGCCCGGATATTCTGACCCGTATTGGCCAGCAATGGGTGCCGGGCGCGGAAGAAAAGCAAGAGCCGCAGCACCCCTTCACCCGCAGCTATCACGAGCTGCAAATCGGCGAGACGTTCTATTCGCCCGAGCGTG